>JBCBFV010000200.1:0-4635 GCA_038527425.1 Pseudomonadota bacterium | reverse complement strand
ATTAAAGAGATCGTCGAGCAAGGGCATGACGGCCACATCCGCGGACGCCAGCGTCGCAAGGTACTCGTCGTAAGGCAGGAAGGAGTGCTGCACCGTCTGAGCACGCAAAGCTCGCGGGAGCATCTTCAGGCGGAAATGACCGAGGATCATCAGCCGCCGCGAAGGATCGGCGGTCACGAAAGCCTCCACCTGCGACGCGATCTCCTCAAAGTCAGCCTCGTGCCCTTGGGACCCGCTTGCAAAGACGACGGTGAAGCCGTCAGCCTTCTCTTTGCGAGCCATCGCCTGCGCGCCATCCGTGAGCGTGGCGGCATCCGCAAAGTTGCGCCTCAGAAACGCCGGCCGCGACGTGTATTGCCCCGCATGCTCCACCAGGCCCGGCGTCGAGAACGTCAGCACATCCGCGCCATTCATCATGGTGGCGTATTTCGGGGCCTCGGAGACAAAGTGCGCCTTCATGCCGGGATCGAGCGCGGCCATGTTGCCGTAAGTCTCGTAGGCGGACACGGAAAAGAGCGGGTCATCAATGTCCCAAAGGACCGGCATGCCGAGGCGCCGCGCCTCATAGCGATACATCTCGGTCAGCGGCGTGGACTGGAGCCGATACTCCATCAAATGGGTGGCGTTCTGCAGAATGCGCACACAGCGCGGGATGTCCTGGTAGTGCGAGAATTCGATGCGAACGCCCTGCCCCTCCCAGAACTCGGCAAGCTGTTCGATCCGGTATTTGCGGCACTGCGCGAGGTTAAGATCCCCAATCAGTGCGAGGCGCGGACCGTCCTGCATCCGGCGCGTGGCGTGAAAGCCATCCCCGCGCGCAATTTCAGCCCATGTGCCGCGCATGTAATGCTCGGGCGCCGTGATCCCGCCCTTAGGCTTGAGAAAACTGGGCGCCCGCCCGTGCCATTGGATGATCAGGTAGTTGCGGACCTTGCGGAGCGCAGGCCGCGGGCCCTCCTCTCGCCAGCTTTCCAAAAAGCGCTGGATCAAAGCCATTCTCAGAAAGCGTCGCATTGGTTCTGGTTCATCCCCCGCCTGACCGGCCCTTATTCCACTATCAGGGCGGTTTCTATTGCGAAAGACCACGCCTGCGCGGCATCAAGGGACATGGGCACAAAGACGAGCGGTCAACACGTTACGCTTCTTTTGGGAGCATATGGCGAAGCGGGGGAGCGATACCTGCCAGAGCAGCTTGCGAGCTTGAAAACCCAGTCTCATGAAGACTGGTCGCTGGTCGTGAGTGATGACTCGGCGCCCAGACTCGAAAATGTGGTCGCGGTTTTTGCGGCCGAAGTTTCTCAGCCCGTTACCCACCGAGCGGGCCCCCAGTCAGGTTTTTCAGCGAACTTCATGGAGCTGCTCCGAAAAGCGCCAGATGGCTATCTGGCTTTTGCCGATCAAGATGACGTCTGGCAGGAGGATAAGCTGAGCCGAGCCCTCAGCGCCCTATCGCATGCACAAGGTCCCGCCCTATATGCAGCCAGAGTGACTTTCTGGGACGGCAGCGAGACCCGCAACGAACCCGCGTGGCCGCGCGCGCCAAGCTTTCAAAATGCCCTCATCGAGAACGTGGCGCGCGGCAATACGATCGTCATGAACCCCGAAGCCGCCGCTTTGATGCGTGAAGTGGCTGGCCGCGTGGGCCGCGTCTTTGCCCATGATTGGCTATGCTATCTCGTCATCTCCGGTGCAGGCGGTCAGGTGATCTGCGACCCCGGCGAACCGGTCTTGAAATACCGCCAACACGGCGCTGCTGAGATCGGCGCAGGCACAGGTCTAAGAGCGCAAGTCTCCCGAAAAGGCGCTGTGCTGCGGGGCGCCTTTAAGGAGCGCCTCGACGACAATATCGCGGCCCTTGAAGCATGCGCGGACGTGTTGACCCCAGCGAACCGAGAGATCTTGGGCCGCTTTGCCAAGGCGCGTCGCGCAGGCTGGGCGGGTGTCCCGGCCCTTGCTCGCTTAGGTCTCTACCGCCAACGCCCGCAGGGCACGATCGGCTATTGGGGGGCGACGCTCCTTGGCCGCGCATAGGCCGCATATCCTTCTGGTGGGCGGCGATGGACGGCCCTCTGGCGTGCCCACGCACATTGTGGAGCTGTCGCGTGCACTGGCACCTATTGCCGACGTGACCGTGGTGAGCGAACCCGACGAAGGCGGCTTTTCCGAGCTCGAGGCCAACCACATCGCTGTGCCCGGGCTGGCGAGCCGGATGTCTCCCGCGTCGCTCCGCCATGGATACCGATCGCTTCTCGAGGTCATGCGTTCTGAGAGCCCAGACCTCGTTTGGCTGCATGCGCGCTTGCCAGTGATCTTGGGACGGCTGGCACTTGCGCGCGGCGACTACAGCGGGCGGGTAGCCCTGACGTATCACGGCCTGCCTTTCGGCGAAGGCCACCGAAAGGTGATGACCCAGGTCTCGAAACGCCTCGAACGACGCCTGGCAAAGCGCTGCCCGCCTTTGGATTTGGTTTTCCTGAACGAGGTCCAGCGCGCCCTGATGGAAGCCCATCTGGGGCCTCGGGCGGAGCGGCATCGTAGCTGGGTTCTGGGCAATGCGTCCCGCCTTGGGCCACTGCCGAAAGAAACAAACCGCCCAACCGGACGGCACATCGTCATGACCGGACGTGCGGGATGGCAAAAGAACCTCGAGGCCGCCGCGCGCCTTCTGCCCCATTTGCCGGAAGACTTTACACTCTCCATGTGCGGCATCAGCACCGGCGAGCCCGGCTTCGTCGCGCGCCTGAAGAAGATCGCGGGCCCTGCGGCGGACCGCTTGAACCTGCTTGGCCCCATCGATGACGTGCGCCCCCTGCTCGCATCCGCGGACGCCTATCTCATGACATCTCGCTACGAGGGGGAGCCCATCGGCGCACTGGAAGCCTGGGAGGCGGGCTTGCCCGTGCTCTTTACCCCTTTCGAAGGCGCCAACGCGCTTGCCCAGCACCCTTTCTCCGAGGTCTTCGCCTCCGATGACGACGCCCAACGCGCAGGGCAGCTCGTGTCAGTGCTTGAGGGGTATCTGGCCGACCGAAGCCAGAACGCGGCCGCGATCAATGAGAGCTGGAAACGCCGCCACAGTCCCGAGGCCTTCGCGGAAAACACCCGTCACTTGGTGCAAAGCTGGTTTT
Organism: Pseudomonadota bacterium; assembly: GCA_038527425.1. Lineage (GTDB taxonomy): Bacteria > Pseudomonadota > Alphaproteobacteria > Rhodobacterales > Rhodobacteraceae > Shimia_B. The sequence continues at coordinate 1,507 of JBCBFV010000200.1, read as the reverse complement.
AGTCGGGCCGAGGCTTGCGCATGTTGGCCTCGTGGTGCTCCAGCGCGGCTTCGATGTCGGTGTAGGGCACCACCGACCCGTTTTCGAGCACCACCGCAATGTCACACAGCGCCCGCACCATGGGCGGTGAGTGGGTCACCACGATGGCCCCGGCCGTGCGCCGCCGCTCTTCAAAGACAGCAACGCTCTTTTCCCGAAACGCGCCGTCGCCCACACTCATCACCTCGTCCACGAGGTAGGTATCGAAGGGCACCCCCATCGAGACACCAAAGGACAGACGTGAGCGCATGCCCGCAGAATACGTCCGGAACGGCATGTGAAAGTGACGTCCCAACTCAGCGAAATCCTGAACGTAATCGATCAGCTCATCAGTATCGACGCCGTAGATCCTGGCCACAAAGCGCGTGTTCTGAGCACCCGTAAGCTGGGGATGGAATGACCCGGCAAACCCCACCGGGTAAGAAATCGTCCCCGTAGAGAGCACCCGCCCCGAGGTAGGGCGCAACGCGCCTGAGATCAGCCTCAGCAGCGTCGATTTCCCTGCCCCGTTGCGTCCTAGGAGAGCAACGCTTTTGCCAGATGGAAAGACCGTCGTGAGATCATCGATCACGACCTTCCGCCCGCCATTGCGCATGGGAAAGCTCTTGGTGAGCCGATCGAGCTTGATCATGGCTCAGCGCCGGTCCCGCAGGCTGTAGTAAAGCAGCGCCATCGTCGCCCAGAAGAAGAGGATGAAGAGCGCGGAGAGCGCGAAGATCTTCATCCGTTCAGGATACTCGGCCTTCTGCGCCAGTGTCGGGCGCACGTGTGCGGCCAGATAGCGGGACTGGCGCCGCGCTTCAGCCTGAGCCGCATCGAAGGAGGCAAGCGCGGTTGTGTAGGCTGCCTCCGCAAACTCGCGATCGACGATCAAGCTCTCGTATTCGCCAACAAGGGAGGCAAAGGCCACGCTGTCGGTGTCGGTGGCAGAGGTTCCGATGCCGAGCTTCTGACGCTCTTCCTCAATCCGGTTCTCGATGACGTTCACACGGCGCTGGGTTTGCGCCACGCGGGGGTCATTGGCCCGCGACGTCTCGCGCAAGAGATCAAGTTCGATCAATGCCTCGGCTTGCTGCTGTTGAAGCGTCACGAGGAGGCCCATCTGGTTCTGGGTATCGATGCTTGGATCGACGATCTGCGTGCGATTGCGGAATTCGGTCAGCGATTGGCGCGCAATCTTCAGTCGATCGACAGCTGTCTCAAGCTCGTCGCGGGAGTATGTGATCGCATCTTCACGCGCGATATCAGACAGGTCGTTGATCATCGTTGTGCTCTCGGCGAGGATTTCCTCGGCGATGGCTTGAGCGGTCTGAGGGTCGAAGGCGAGGATCCTGAGATCAATGAGGCCAGTCCCGCTGTCGTAGATGATGGTCACCTTGTTCGACCAATGGGACACCAGATCTTCCAGAGTGCCCGAGGGATCAAAGGTGAAGAACGGGTCCTGCGCATTCAGATCGGCAGACCACGC
>JBCBFV010000199.1:0-4676 GCA_038527425.1 Pseudomonadota bacterium | reverse complement strand
GAGGCGCTATGACCCCCTTCGGCACCACAAGCGACGGGCGCGAGGTCCACGCCATCGACATTGCTACAGGCGAGATCGAGGTCCGCATCCTCACGTACGGCGCGGTGATCAACGATGTGCGTGTGGGCGGGCTGCCGATGACGCTCGGCTCCCCCGACATCGCGGCTTACGAGGGTCCGCTGGCGAGCTTTGGATCCCTCATGGGCCCGGTCGTGAACCGCATCCGAGGCGCCTCCGCTGAGATCGCCGGCGATACCTACCAGTTCGAAGCCAACTTCGAAGGCGCGCACACGCTCCATTCCGGCCGGGGTGCGAGCCACGAGCAGGTTTGGAGCGTCGAGGCGCAGACCGCCGACAGCGTGACTCTTGCCCTCGCTCTGCCGGACGGGCTGGGCGGCTTTCCGGGCAATCGCAACGTGCGCGTGACCTATACCGTGGCGGGTACGAGCCTGACCATGGCGGTGGAGGCAACGACGGACGCAGCCACCCTCTTCTCCTTCGCCAATCACTCCTACTGGTCGCTCGACGGGGCCGTGGGCTATGCGGGCCACACGCTGACCATACCGGCGGAGACATACCTCGAAGCAGGCCCCGATCTGATGCCCACGGGCCAGCGCGTGCCCGTCGAAGGAACGGCCTATGACGCCCGCAACGGGCTCACACTCACCGCCGATGACACGCAGTTTTTCGATCTGAACTACTGCATCGCGGAGGCCCACGGCCCACTCCGCGAAATCGCCCGCCTCCGCAGCCCCGAGGGCCGTGAGATGGTGATGGAAAGCACGACACCCGGCCTTCAGGTCTATGATTGCGGAACGATCAACGGCGCTGGTTTTGCCACCCATCACGGGCAAGCCTACAGCTTCTACGCTGGCGTGGCCCTCGAGGCTCAGCTTTGGCCCGGCGCCGCGCATGATGCCAGTTTCCCGTCGATTAGGTTCGGGCCGGGCGAAACCTACGCCCAGACCACACGTTGGAGCTTTTCGGTCTAAAGCGCCAACGTGGCATAAAGCCAGCGGCTCACCACATCACCATAGCCCCAAGTCAACGTGCCACCGGTCAGCAGGTAGAAGGTCACGGTCGTCTCCGTCACGCGCAGGCGCTTCTGCACACGGGTCACCACGTTCTCGTCCCCCGAAAACGCCTCACCAAACGCCGTGGCAGCGGCCTCCATCTTCTCTTTGGCGCCAGCCAACGCTTCGCTGTCCTGTTGCTCTGCCAGCGCCACCGCGTAGACCCGCGTGGCATCAAGCTCATTCTGCAGTTTGCGCACATGGCGCCGCTCCACCGCGACAGCGAGCTTCGCCCGCGTCCGCGCGAGGTAGAAGGCCGACAGCGTGCCAAAGGCGACCATGAGGCTCCCCAGCCGTTGAATGGCCGCGAATTGCTCGGTCCAGAAAAGGTAGGCCACAAGTGCCAGCGATCCGGTCGCGATCACGACCTGAACGGTGAGGTATATCGCGCGGGAGCTCACAGCGCCCTAGCTGCCGCGGTACGTGCTCATGCCGTAGGGGCTTAGCAGAAGCGGCACGTGGTAGTGATCATCCTCCGACATCCCAAACCGGATCGGCACCTGGTCGAGGAACAGAGGCTCGGCCTCTACCAGCCCCGCCGCGCGCAGGTAATCACCCGCGAAAAAGACCAGCTCATAGGTGCCCAGCTCGAATTTCTCGGCAGGCAGGATCGGCGTATCGGTGCGCCCATCTGCGTTGGTGACGGCCGTGGCGATCTTGCGATGGCTCATCCCGCTCAGCTTAAAGAGCTCGATCTTGATGCCCGCCGCCGGGCAACCGCGCGCCGTATCGAGAACATGAGTTGTCAGGAAGCCTTCTGCCATGGCCTTTCCATTCCCCGCAGGATTTGATTGAACCTTTGTGACCTTCACCACAGGAGCCACCATGGCACAAGAGCCGCCCCGTTACCCGCGCGACATGATCGGATACGGCGCAACGCCCCCCGATGCGCGTTGGCCCGGCGGCGCCCGCATCGCAGTGCAGTTCGTGGTGAACTACGAAGAGGGCGGTGAAAACAACATCCTCCACGGGGATGCAGCCTCTGAAGCGTTCCTGAGTGAGATCGTCGGCGCCGCCGCATGGCCCGGCCAACGCCACTGGAACATGGAGAGCATCTACGAATACGGCGCCCGCGCCGGGTTCTGGCGCCTCCACCGTCTTTTCACACAGGCCCGCATCACGCCCACGGTTTACGGCGTGGCCACCGCGCTGGCCCGCAGCCCCGAGCAAGTGAAAGCCATGGCCGCCGCCAAGTGGGAGATCGCGAGCCACGGGTTGAAGTGGATCGAATACAAGGATTTCTCCGAAGCTGACGAGCGCGCCCATATGGCCGAGGCCATCAAGCTCCACCGCGCGGTCACCGGCGCACGGCCGCAGGGCTGGTATACGGGGCGGTGTTCGACCCAGACCGAAAAGCTCATCGCTGAGGACGGCGGCTTTGCCTATTCCGCCGACAGCTATGCCGACGATCTGCCCTATTGGGTGCGGTACGGCGCGAAGGATCAACTCGTCGTGCCCTACACGCTCGACGCCAATGACATGCGTTTTGCCACGCCACAGGGCTTCAACGCGGGCGATCAGTTTGAGGCCTATCTGAAAGACAGCTTCGATTGCCTCTATGCCGAGGGCCTCGAAGGCGCGCCCAAGATGATGTCGATCGGCCTGCACTGCCGCCTTGTTGGCAGGCCCGGCCGCGCAATGGCCCTAAAACGCTTCATCGACTACGCGCAGCGCCACGAAGGCGTCTGGTTCCCCACGCGTCTGGAGATTGCCGACCACTGGGCCGCCACGCACCCGCCCGCGCCCCGCACCCGCCCGAGCGAGATGGACCGCGAGACCTTCGTCGGCACCTTTGGCGGCATCTTCGAACACTCCCCCTGGATCGCAGAGGGCGCCTTCGACGGCGAACTCGGGCCCGCACATGACAGTGCCCAAGGCCTCCACCACGCCCTCACCCGGGTCTTCCGGTCGGCCAAGGAAACGGATCGCCTCGCCGTCCTTCGCGCGCATCCAGACCTCGCGGGAAAAATCGCCGCCGCCAAGAGGCTGACCTCCGACAGCACCGCCGAGCAGGCCTCCGCCGGGCTCGATGCACTCACCGACGAAGAGCACGCCACGTTCACCGAACTCAATGCCGCCTACACCGGCAAACACAGCTTCCCCTTTATCATCGCCGTGCGCGATCACTCGAAATCCGGTATCCTCCGCGCGTTCGAACGCCGCCTCGCCAATGAGACCGAAACCGAGTTCGAGGAGGCCTGCCGCCAAGTCGAACGCATCGCCGAGCTTCGTTTGGAGACCCTGCTATGAGCCAGCGCACCTATCACGCCCCGCGCGGCGGGTTGCCAAACCCACGCACCCGCGCCCACGACCGCTCGGTCTTCACGAATGCCTATGCGGTGATCCCGCGCGGCGTGATGTCGGATATCGTGGCCTCGTTCCTGCCGGGCTGGACGGGCGCCCGCGCCTGGATCCTCGCGCGGCCCCTGTCTGGCTTTGCCGAAACCTTCGCACAATACGTGGTCGAACTGATCCCTGGCGGCTTGTCAGATAAGCCCGAACCTGACCCGGGCGCAGAGGCCGTAATCTTCGTCCTCCGCGGCGATCTGGAGCTTCAGATCGGCGAGACGCGCTACCGCATGTCACCCGGCGGCTACGCCTACATCGCCCCGGGCGAAGACTGGCGCGTGATGAACCGCCACGATGACAAAACAAACTTCATCTGGATCCGGAAACGATATGTACCCGCATCGGGCGTCGACGCACCCGAAAGCTTCGTCACCCACGACGACGATGTCGAACCCACGCAAATGCACGGCCACGGCAAAGTCTGGACCACGACGCGCTTCGTCGACCCCGGCGACATGGCCCACGACATGCACGTCAACATCGTGAACTTCGAGCCCGGCGGGAACATCCCCTTCGCCGAAACCCACGTGATGGAGCACGGCCTCTACGTGCTGCAGGGCCGCGGTGTCTATTACCTCAATGAAGACTGGGTCGAGGTGGAGGAAGGCGATTTTCTCTGGCTCCGCGCCTTCTGCCCCCAGGCCTGCTACGCGGCAGGTGACGTGCCCTTCCGCTATCTTCTTTACAAAGACGTCAACCGGCACCCGGATCTGGTGCTCCCGTGATCAAAGCGCTGCCCCTAACGGCTGCGGCCTTCGCACCCTTCGGCGACGTCCTAGACTGCTCGGGCGACTGCGACAAGCTCATCAACGAGGGCCTCTGCGAACGCCACCACGACCGTGCCCGGCTCGACTTCGGCCCGGGCGGCCGCGCCGGTGTGAGCCTCTTCAATGCCCAGCCCCGCAGCCTGCCCTACGAACTTTCCCTCATCGAGCGTCACCCCGAAGGCTCCCAATGCTTTGTCCCGATGAGCGAGAACCCCTTCCTCGTCATCGCAGCGGAAAGCCCCGAGAACACGCCCAAGGCCTTCCTGACCGCGCCGGGCCAAGCCATCAACTTCCACCGCGGCACATGGCACGGCGTGCTCACCCCGCTACACGCCCCGGGCCTCTTTGCTGTCATCGACCGCATCGGCAACACCGCAAATCTCGAAGAACATCGCTACGAGAAGCCTTACCTCATAACATAAATCGTTGTATGTGAAACGAACGGAAAGCCCTTCATCTTTCCCCCAAAACTCCCGCCGGAGGCATC
>JBCBFV010000198.1:0-4705 GCA_038527425.1 Pseudomonadota bacterium | reverse complement strand
GATCGAGCATGTCGAGCGACAGTTCACCACCCGTGATCACCGTGGGGCGGTCGCAGCGGACATAGCGCGTATCAAAACGGTTCGCTGTTCGGCGCAGCGAGTTCGGATCATCGACCTCAGCCTCGGCCGCCGTGTGGACGATCGGGTCATAGACCGTGATCACCTGACCGGCGTATTCGATGGCGCGCGGGATATAGATCTTGTCGCCCATCGCATCGCGAATACCGTTCGAGATCGAGGACTTACCGTTACCGGGAGGGCCATACATCAGGCACGAACGACCGGCGGAGACCGCGGGCCCGAGTTGGTCGAGCAGATCGTCCGGCAGGATCAGGTGGCCCATGGCGCCGATCAGCTGATCGCGGGTCACTTGGATGTTGCGGATCGACTGACGCTTCGTTTGCTCGGCATAGACGTCGAGCGGCACGGGCATGGCGCCGTAATATTCAGACTGGGCGAGGGCGTCGTGTGTCCGGCTGCGGCCCGCATCGGTCAGCTGATAGCCCATCTCGCCACCGTTGTTGGCGTTCAGCGTACCCGTCGCTTCAAGGAGCTTTTGGCCCCGGCAGATGTCGACGAGTTCCTGCACAACCGGCACCGGCAAACAGACGGCCTCAGACAAGTCCGTCACATTCTCAAGGTTCTTGCGGAACATCGTCTTCAGCAAGACATCCCGCATCATCACCATCGACAGACGCATCTCTTCCAGCCGCTTCGGGGCCGGAGGAGCCATCACATTTGAAACCTGCATATTCATAGGCGCCACCCATTTGCTCGTGTTTGGACCGCGAAATATCGGGCCAATTGGGCATTTATGGGGCCTCGGTGCTCTGATATTGTGGCGCCAACACCGCCTTGGAGAGCGGGGAGAAAGCATGAGCAGAACCGTCATCGCATGGATCGCACTCGTCGCGCTTTGGGGGGCGATGGCTGTAGTGCTGGTGCTTCCGGGCGCGTTATCGATCACGAAACACTCGGGCGATGCGCTGCATATGATCGCGATTGTGGAGCGTTTGGCGCAGGGCCAGCTGCCGCATCTCGACTTTGAAACGCCCATCGGAGTTCTCGCGTTTTGGCCGATTGCTTTGCTCGTAAAAGTAGGGCTGAGTGTCGGCCAAGCCTTTCTAATCTCACAAGTAATTCTCGGTGTGCTCTTTGGCGGTGTGGCGCTTGCGCTGGCACGTCGCCGTGTCTCGGCGACCTTCTCAGGCGGGCTGGCAGCCATTGTCGTGATCCTGACGATGGCGCTTGTTCATGGAGAGGCGGACATCGCTGTCTCCGTCTCGATGCACTACAACCGCTGGGCGTGGGCGCTGGCCTTTATCGCTGTCTTTTCCGCTTTCCTGCCACCTGTTCCGGGTGGCCGGTGGGAGGGGCCCGTTCTGGGCGTGATCATGGCATCGCTCGCGCTGATGAAGGTCACCTACTTCGTCGTTTTCGCGCCCCTAGTCGTTCTGGGGATGCTTATGACAGGGCAGCGCCAGTCCCTCCTGTTTGCTCTCCTGACGGGCCTTCTGGTGGCTGGCGCGCTGACGCTTCTTTTGGGCGTGGGCTACTGGGCTGCGTATGTGAGCGATCTCTTGACGGTCGCAAGCTCCAACATCCGGGCGCAGCCGGGGCTTGATCTGGCGCAGGTCTTCACTGCGCCGGCCTATCTGGCGGGAACTGCGGTGGCGTTCATTTCGGTTATCGTGCTGCGCCGTGGCGGGTTTGAGGTGGAGGGGATCCTTGTCCTGCTCCTCGCACTGGCGGGAACCTACGTGACCTACCAGAACTTTGGAAATGACCCGCAGTGGTGGGCGCTTCTCGCGCTGCTCCTCGTGATCTGGGCGGTGGAAGCACCGGTATCTGGGCCGAAGGTGCCCCTGACCGTTTGCGCAGGGGCACTGGCAGCGATGATCGCGCCGAGCTTTGTGAATATGGGCGTGTCGCCCTTCCGGCACGTGGCCATCGATCAAACCGATTACCTGCCACTTTTGGCCGGTGGAGATCGCCATCAGGACCTTCTCGTCAGCCGTGTGAAAGCGAACCGGATCCGCGGCGACATTGAGCTGGAGGGCTACCGCGCGTTCAATCCCAAGCCCGGCCCAGAACCCACGGTCTTCAAGGGTGAAACGCTCCCCGATTGCCGGACGGAACCTGTGGCGGGCTATTTCGGGACAATCGCGGCAGACCTTCGTGATCGGGGCCTCGCACAGGGGGAGGCGATCTTTGCGATCGATATCCTCAATCCCTATTGGCTCTATGGGGACCACCCGCCTCTCGAAGGCGGTACGCCGTGGTACTACAACGGTCTGCCCGGGGCAGCCGAAGGGGGCCTCGTGCTGCTGCCATCCTGCCCGATCCTGACGCGGGTGCGGGGCATTATTGCTGAGCAACTGGAAGACTGGCCCATGACCGAAGTGGCCCGGACCGAGCTTTACACGCTTTACCGTCTAGAAAGCCGCTAGGGCGAGGTAGAAGCTCACCACGCCGCCAAGCGCGTAGCCCAAGGGGAACCGCTTGCCGGAGCGCCAGGATTGCCACAGCGGCACACTGCGGTCGGCGCCAGCGATCAGCGACAGGCGATGCGCCACGAAGGCTGCAAGCCCGCAGGCGCTGAAGAGGATCACAACGAGGATGAGGTCTTCGCGCATGAAGTAGGGGGCCGCAGCGGCGATGAACTTGGCATCTCCGCCCCCCATCGCGCCCGCCATATAGAGGACGAGCATGATGGCCAGGACGATTAAGGCCTGCAGGATTTGGCCGAAATAGAGCGGCCACGGCAGGACGAAGGGACCAAGAACCAGAAAGACGCCGAAGACGAAAAGAACAAGCCCGTTCAATATCTTAAGGCGTGCCATATCGTACCACGCCATATAGAACCACACGGGCACCATCACGATCAGAAACGTGAGGGCAGCGCCGTCCGGATAGGACGGCTCAAAGCGGGAGAAGACCTCCCATGGCGCCATGATGTCCACTAGTTTGCGACGTTGGCCTCGAGGGCACGCAGCGAACGCACGGCGGCCTCGAAATGCTGCGGATGCGTGTCGATGGCTTCGCGCAGAAGGCCTTTGCCCGTGCTCACATCACCCTGCTTGATGGCCGAGAGGCCCAGCGTGTGAAGGAGCTGCGCGCGCTCGACCTGGCTCATCTGAACGACGGGCAGATCATATTTGCGCTGAGCACCGCGCGCGAGAACCAGGTTGTTCTTGGCGGTGAAGAGGGACGGATCCTGGCTGATCGCCTCGATGAAGAGGCGCTCGGCTTCAGAGAAATCGCCGCGCGTCAGCTTGGAATAGCCCCAGTTGTTCAGAACTGCCGAAGGCTTCGTCGTGAGGCCTGCGGCCGTCTCGTAGAAGCTGTCTGCCTTTTCCCAAGACCGGTTGCTGTCGGCGACCATCGCCTCAAGGCGGTAGCGCTTGAACGTCTCGTGGGTGGGCGGGATCGTGTTCAGCTGCGTTTCTGCCTGCTTCCACTCGCCGTTGCGGATAAGCGCGTCGGCGTAATCCACGTTGTCTTCCATCGTGGCGTCTTCGTGCTTGATGACGAGGGCCCAGGCCTCCATCGCTTCGCGGGGACGCTTGGCGCGGATCAGAGACTTGGCCAGGCCGCGCTGGAATTCGAGCCGCTCGGGATCGTTCGTCAGCGAGCGCCGGAAATAGTCCACGGCCTCGTTGGGGTCAGCGACCGTGAGCATCACGTCATTGAGGTTGGTTTCGTCGACCACATTGGTCGCTTTGAGGGCTCGTTCGACCTCGGTGCCACCTCCAAGAGGAAGGTTCGCACAACCAGAGACCACCATCGCCAAAGGCAAAACTGCCAGCGCCATCCGCCGCATGTTCAACTCCTGCTCTCGTACCGCAAAGGTCTTTGCCTCTGTCGGTCACCTCAATTTCTACGGGTTTTGCGTGATTAGGTAATCAGAGCTGCCCCGTCGGACCAATGCAAAGGTCTCTTCTTGCACGGGATCATAGACAGGATTTTCGAGTTTTGCGAGCGCTTTGCGCAGGTTGTCCCGAATAGCGACGGAATTTCCGTTGTCTAGCGCGAAGGCTTGGCGAAAGAGTTGCGCGGCTTCAACAGTTTTGCCCCGCTCCATGAGAACCACACCCAAATTGTTGAGGATATCTGGGTCGGTTGCGTCCTTCTCGTAGGCCTCGCGAAGCTGGTTTTCGGCCTGTCCGAGGCGCCCGAGGCCTAGATTGGCGGTGCCGAGCGACATCAGAACGTCAGGCGTGAGCCCCTCTTCGCCGGCCGCACGCGTGAAGGAGCGCAGGGCGAGCTCGTACTGGCCTGCGGCCATCAAGCGGTGGCCAATTTCGATTTCGGGAACGGTGGCCTCACCGCGTGAGGGTGGGGCATAGGGGCTGCCATCTGGCGTGATGAGGCCGCCCGAAGAACAGGCGGCCATCATGGTCAAGGCGCTGATCGCGATCAGGTGCTTCATGCTCGGGCCCTCTGCAGGGCCTCGTCGCGGGACCCTTAGTATTTCTGAACCGACGCCCCACCTTGGGACAGCATCAGGTAGATCTCCCAAACGGAGGGCCCGATGAGGATGATGAGGAGCGGCGGAACCGTCAGCATCATCGTCGCCAGTGTCATCTTGGTAGGCAGCTTATTCGCTTTTTCCTCGGCGCGCATCACTCGTTTGTCACGCATTTCACCGGCGTAGACCCGAAGGGCCTCGGCGATGGAGGTACCAAACTGCTGCGACTGCACC
>JBCBFV010000197.1:0-4737 GCA_038527425.1 Pseudomonadota bacterium | reverse complement strand
GTGACCGTCGAGGATGCCGCCAGCTGCGTTCACTTCGTCCACGGCGAGCTGTGCGCCGTTGCCCATCGGGCCGGTCAGCGATTCGATCGGGCCCGTGAAGCCGAGCAGAACGCCGAGCTTGATTTCGATGTGGCCACCGGCGTTCGCCGCGCCTGCCATCAGTGCTGTGGCCGCAGAGGCCATAAGCAGCTTTTTCATTGAGTTTCTCCCAGTTGGATTTCTTTCCGCCCGGGAGCCTAGCAACGATGGCGAAAAAGGAAAGCACGTTCCGGGGTGCGCTTTCTCGAAAAGGTGAGGGGAAGTCGCTGATTTTGCCCCTATCTTCTCAGAAAAGGAGAACATCATGATCCGCACCGCCCTTGCCGCTGCCCTTATTGCCGTTGCGTCAACTGCGTCCGCTCAAATGCAGACATCTGCTGGTTCTGTCTCGGTCTCGCCTGTTTTGTCCGGGCTCGATGCGCCGTGGGGCTTTGGTTTCCTGCCATCAGGGGACGTGGTGATCACTGAAAAGCGTGGCGATGTGTTGTTGCTCACGCCGGGCGAGGCGACGCGTGTGATCGGGTCGATTGATGTTGAAGATCAGGGGCAGGGCGGGCTTTTGGATGTGCTTGTGCCCCGTGATTTCGCAGAGAGCCGGGAGCTCTATTTCACCTTTGCCAAAGATCAGGGCCGGGGATCGAACACTGCCGTGGCGCGTGGAACGCTCAGCGCCGATGGCGCGCTCACTGGAGTCGAGACGATTTGGGAGGCCGCCCGGGGCGCCTCTGGCGGGCGCCATTTCGGTTCGCGTCTCGTGGAGGCGCGCGACGGCACGCTTTATTTGACGATTGGAGATCGGGGCGACCGGCCGTCGGCGCAGAACCGAGAGATCGAGAACGGCTCTGTCGTGCGGATCACACGCGATGGCGCGATCCCGTCGTCAAACCCCTTCGTGGGCGCTGATGGTCGCCCGGGCATCTGGTCCTACGGGCACCGGAACCCGCAAGGCATGGCCATGGACGCGCAAGGCCGCATCTGGACCGTGGAACACGGCGCAGCGGGCGGGGATGAGATCAACCTCATTGAGAAAGGCGCCAACTACGGCTGGCCCGTGATCTCTTACGGGCGCCACTACAGCGGCGCCAAAATCGGCGAAGGCACCGCCAAAGAGGGGCTCGAACAGCCCGCATTCTATTGGGATCCTTCCATCGCACCCTCGGGCATGATGATCTACCAGGGCGACCTCTTCCCCGACTGGCGCGGCGACATCTTTGTGGGCTCGCTCAAGTTTGACATGATCTCGCGGCTGGAAGCGCGCGGGTCTGTTAGTGAGGCCGAGCGGATCGCTTCCGAGGAAACGCTGCGCGTGCGAGACATCCGCGAAGCGCCCGACGGGTCGATCTGGTTTCTCAGCATCGGGAACGGCGCGCTCTACCGGATGGCGCCCGCGGGCGCGTAGCCCTGCGCTAGACGCTCATCCGGGCCGCTTGGGCACCACGCTCCCGGTAGGGCGTGGTGTTGTAGTGCGCGCGGTAGCATTTCGAGAAATGCGATGGTGAGGCAAAGCCGCAGGCCAGCGCCACGTTGATCACGCTCATATCCGTCTGCATCAGGAGGTTGCGCGCCTTCTGCAGGCGCAGCTCCATGTAATAGCGCTTGGGCGAGCGGTTCAGGTAGCGCCGGAAAAGGCGTTCGAGCTGGCGCGTGGACATGCCCACGTCCTTGGCGAGGATCGAGGGTGAGATCGGCTCCTCGATATTGAGCTCCATCTGCTGGATAACCTGGCTGAGGCGCGGGTGGCGCACACCGATCCGTGTCGGGATCGACAGGCGCTGCGTGTCCTGGTCCGTGCGGATCGAGGAATAGATCAGTTGGTCGGCGACCGCATTGGCGAGCTCTTCCCCGTGGTCTTCAGCGATGAACTTCAGCATCAAATCGATGGAGGCCGTGCCGCCTGCGGTCGTAACGCGATTGCCGTCGACGATGAAGACCGACTTCGTCAGCTCCACCTCAAGGAATTCCTCGGCAAAGCTGTCTTGGTTCTCCCAATGGATCGTTGCGCGTTTGCCATCAAGAAGGCCCGCCTTGGCCAGCGAATAGCCTGCGGTGCACAGCCCGCCCATTATAGCACCGCGACGCGCCTCACGACGCAGCCAGCCCAGGAGCTTCTTCGTGGTGGCAGCCTGAACGGCGATGCCGCCGCACAAAAGCACCGTGTCATCGCGCGAAATCTCGGTGAGGTCGCGATCCACGCGGAACTCCGTCCCCGCAGAGCACGTGATGAAGGTGCCTTCCTCGCCCATAAGCTCCCATTCATAGAGCTTTTTGCCCGCCATACGGTTGGCGATGCGCAGGCTTTCAAGCGCCGAGGCAAAGCAAAGCAGGGTAAACTGCGGCAGCAGAACAAACACGAATTTACGCGGCTTTGAGCCGTCGCTTTCCACGTCAATTCTGGGGGGCTGAGTCAGCATGTCGTGTTCTTATCACATATGTCGTTGTTCACCCATGGCTGGGACACAAACGCGCGTCAAGAGATGAACGTACGCACGGTTATCACATCGACGAATTAGCCTGTTTCCACGGGCTCAACAGCGATGTATACCGGCGTCTGCTAACGATAACACGGCGGGCGTGGCCCGCGATATCATGGGAAACAAAGCAATGACCGAGTGGCAAAAATCTGACTGGCGCAACAAGCCCAGGATTCAGATGCCAGAGTATCTGGATGAGGGTAAGCTCAGCGCCGTGGAAGCGCAGCTCGCACAGTATCCGCCGCTCGTTTTTGCGGGCGAGGCGCGGACGCTGAAATCGCAGCTGGCAGCCGTGTCGCGGGGCGATGCGTTTCTGCTGCAAGGCGGTGACTGTGCAGAGAGCTTTGGCGAGTTCTCCGCCGATCTGATCCGCGACACCTTCAAGGTGATGCTGCAGATGGCGATCGTTCTGACCTACGGCGCAAAGGTGCCTGTGGTGAAAGTGGGCCGCATGGCTGGCCAATTCGCCAAGCCCCGTTCGGCGCCCACCGAGGTGAAGGATGGTGTTGAACTGCCGTCCTACCGCGGTGACATCATCAACGATCTGGATTTCACGCCCGAGGCGCGGATCCCGAACCCCGACAAGATGCTGCAAGCCTACACGCAGGCCTCGGCCACGCTGAACCTGCTGCGCGCTTTTTCAAAGGGTGGTTTCGCAGACATCCACCAGGTGCACGCCTGGACGTTGGGCTTCACCGATCGGGAAGAGAGCGAGCGGTATCGTGCGATGGCGGGCCGTATCTCTGACGCGCTCGACTTCATGCGGGCCGCAGGTCTGACGTCTGAAAACAATGATGAGCTCGCCAGCGTGGACTTCTACACTTCCCATGAGGCGCTTCTGCTTGAGTATGAAGAGGCGCTGACGCGCGTCGATTCCACCTCCGGCAAATGGCTCGCGGGTTCCGGTCACATGATCTGGATCGGCGACCGTACGCGTCAGCCCGATGGCGCCCATGTGGAGTTCTGCCGCGGCGTGCAAAACCCGATCGGTCTGAAGTGCGGCCCCACCACCACCGAGGAAGACCTCAAGGTGCTCATGGCCAAGCTGAACCCTGAGAACGAGGCGGGCCGCCTGACGCTGATCGCGCGCTTTGGTGCGGGCAGCGTGGGCGATCACCTGCCGCGTCTCATCCGTGCCGTTCAGGCCGAGGGCGCCAACGTGGTCTGGTCCTGCGACGCCATGCACGGCAACACGATCAAGAGCGCGTCGGGCTACAAGACCCGCCCGTTCGAGAGCGTGCTGCGCGAAGTGCAGGAGTTCTTCGCGATCCATCGCGCCGAGGGCACCGTTCCCGGCGGTGTGCATTTCGAGATGACCGGCAAAGACGTGACCGAATGCACTGGCGGCGTCCGCGCCGTGACCGATGAGGACCTGTCCTCGCGCTACCACACGGCCTGTGACCCGCGTCTCAACGCGAGCCAGGCGCTGGAGCTTGCGTTCCTTGTGGCCGAAGAGCTCGGCCAGACGGCACAGACGCGACAGGCCGCTGCGGTCTAATCCGCTCAGTCACCTGATCAAAAGAAGAAGGCGGTCTCTTTCGAGGCCGCCTTTTTCGTTTAGTCGTCGTCTTTTACGAGCTTGAGATAAGGCCGCTCGGAGGGATGCTTTTTCACCTGGAACGGGGTGGCGCGCTCCGCAAAGCCTGCCGGAAGGGGCGTCGACAGCGGCCGCTCGGATGCCGGGCGGCGCGTGACAACGGCGGGCTCTTCGTCGCTGCGCAGCGGACGGCGCTGAATGTTGCCGGTCAGCTCGAAGCGACGCGGCGCGCGGCCCATGGACCCACGGGTCGGGAAGCAGCCGATCGCGCGGCTGATGTCGCCCAGATCGCTTTTGAGCGGCATCAGGATCATTTGACCTGCGAGGGCGGGCTTGCCAGCACCTTCCGGGCTTTCCATCTGCATCTCAACGACTTCGGGGCCGTTGAACACGCCTTCGATCGCATCGAGGAATTGCGCGCGGGACTGCGTGCCGAAGAACGACGTGATCGGCATCCCACGTACATCCATTCCCATCATCTCGTTGAGCTGCGAGCCCGCGAGGCGGAAGCGGATCACGCCGGCGGTCACACGTTCGACGATGAAGGAATAATCAAGCGCGCTTTCGATGCCGCGCGGGTCGATGTCCGAGCGCAGCGGGACGAGCCTGTCGCCGCGAAGGCTCTGCCAATAAGCCTCGAGCGCGGCAATGCCGTCAAACCGCTGAGACTTCGTAAAATCCACCATCGTT
>JBCBFV010000196.1:0-4738 GCA_038527425.1 Pseudomonadota bacterium | reverse complement strand
GCGCGGGCCTCTTTGGGGCCTGCGGTGAAGTAGGTCTGGAGTTCAAGCAGGTCGTATCCCGCGCGGATCAGGCGGTCGAGGCCGGCCTCATCCAGGCCCATTTCACCAAGAAATTCAACGGCTTCCTCGGGCTCGAGCTGGCTGATCTCTTCTTCGATCTGGGCGGAGATCACGACCGTGCCTGCGCCCTGCTCTGCGGCCATCTCTGCCACTTTGGCAGAGAATGCGTTGCCCTCGGACGCGCTGCCTTCATCGACGTTGCAGACGTAAAGCACGGGCTTGGCCGTAAGGAGTTGCAGCATCTTCCAGGCTTTGAGATCTTCGGCGTCCACCTCAACGGTACGGGCGGGGCGGCCGTCCTCCAGCGCCTCCTGCGCGGCGACGAGCAGACGCTCCTGCGTGACGGCTTCCTTGTCGCCGCCCTTCAGCTTCCGGACGAGGTTCGCACGGCGCTTTTCGATGCTCTCCAAATCGGCCAACATCAGTTCAGTTTCAATGACTTCCGCGTCCTCCACCGGGTTCACGCGACCCTCCACATGGGTGACGTCACCGTCCTCAAAACAGCGCAGCACGTGGGCGATGGCGTCCACCTCGCGGATGTTGGCCAGAAACTGGTTACCGAGGCCTTCGCCCTTGGACGCGCCCTTCACGAGACCCGCGATATCCACGAAGGTCATGCGCGCCGGCACGACCTGTTTTGAGGCATTCATCTCGGCCAATGTATCAAGGCGCGCATCCGGAACAGCGACCTCGCCCACGTTGGGTTCGATCGTGCAGAACGGGAAGTTCGCGGCCTGCGCGGCCGCAGTCTTGGTCAACGCATTGAAAAGTGTGGATTTCCCGACATTGGGAAGCCCAACAATACCCATCTTGAAACCCATGGCGCGCTCCTTCGACTGCTCAGCGCGCTCCCTACGGAGAAAGCGGGGCAGAGACAAGGCCGCCGGGGCCCTTGACGTCCCTGCGGCCCTCACCCATGAGAGCGTTCAGGAGGATTGTCATGACCCGCATCGACGCAAAATTTGCTGAGCTCGCCGCCGCCGGAAAGAAGGCGTTCGTGTCTTATGTCATGGCGGGCGATCCTGATTATGAGACCTCGCTTGAGATCGTGAAGGGCCTGCCGGGAGCGGGTGTCGATGTGATCGAGCTGGGGCTTCCGTTTACAGACCCGATGGCCGACGGCCCGACGATCCAGCTCGCCGGGCAGCGCGCGCTTGAAGGTGGCATGACGCTGGAGAAAACGCTCGATCTGGCCAGGGCGCTCCGGGAAGAGGATGACACGACGCCGATCGTTCTGATGGGCTACTACAATCCGATCTTCTCGCGCGGTGTGGACCGCTTTCTCGAGGATGCGAAAGCCGCAGGCATCGACGGCCTCATCGTGGTGGACCTACCGCCTGAGGAGGACAGTGAGCTCTGCATTCCTGCGCAAGCCGCAGGATTGAACTTCATCCGCTTGGCCACGCCCACGACAGACGACAAGCGCCTGCCGAAGGTCCTCCAGAACACGTCGGGCTTTGTCTACTACGTCTCGATCACGGGCATCACCGGTGCCGCCTCCGCGCAGGCAGGCGACGTAGGCCCGGAAGTGGCACGCATGAAAGCCGCCACCGACCTTCCCATCATCGTGGGCTTCGGGATCAAAACACCTGCGGCTTCGAAAGCGATCGCCGAAGTGGCCGATGGCGCGGTGGTGGGCTCTGCCATCGTCGAAAAGATCGGCGCAGGTGAAAGCGCAGCCGACGTTTTGGCCTTCGTCAAAACCCTCGCCGATGGGGCGCATTCGGCTTAACCTCACCGCGAAAGCGAGGCCAAGATGACCCCACATATCTCAGCAAAACAAGGCGAGATCGCCGAAACCGTCCTGATGCCGGGCGATCCGCTCCGCGCGAAATGGGCGGCGGAAACGTTCCTAGAGGACGCGACCTGCATCAACCAGGTGCGCGGGATGCTGGGCTTTACCGGCACATGGAAGGGCAATCCGGTAACGATCCATGGCTCTGGCATGGGGATGCCGTCGCTCTCGATCTACGCCAATGAGCTGATCTCGACCTACGGCGCCAAGACGCTGATCCGCATCGGCTCCTGCGGCGCCATGCAGGAGAGCGTGAAGATCCGCGATGTGATCCTCGCGATGACCTCGACGACGCTCTCGACGCCGTCCCGCGGCATCATGCGCGAACTCAACTTTGCCCCCTGCGCCGACTGGTCCCTGATCCAAGCCGCCTATGAGGCGTCAAAAGCCAAAGGCTCCACGACCCATGTAGGCGGGATCTACTCGTCGGACGTGTTCTACGACGAACGCCCCGACCTCAACGAACAGATGGAGCGTCACGGCATCTTGGCCGTCGAGATGGAAGCGGCAGAGCTCTACACACTCGCCGCCCGCCACGGCTGCCGCGCGCTCGCCGTGCTCACCGTCTCAGACCACCTTAAGACGCATGAAGCGCTCCCGTCTGAGGATCGCGAACGCTCCTTCGGCGATATGGTCGAAATCGCCCTCGAAGCGGCCTTCGCCTAAGCCCCAATGCCCGCACGCTCTCTGGGCAGAGGGCGGGGGTGGGCGGGTGGGAGCCCTCTGAACAGGGAGCGTGCGGGCATCACACCCGTCTAGCAGCGGCCCTGAGCAAACTTCGCGAATAGACGTGATGAAAGGGCATAAGCGCCTTAGCGAGGAAGGGTATCTTGCCGCCGTCCGAAACCATGGCCGACCCGAACCAAAGCTCACCGGGCCCCACGGCCAGCCACGTCCGGATCGGCGATCCAGGAACGGTGAGCAAAAGCTCCGTCTCACTGCGATCCTCAACGACCCAAGCGGCCATGACCGACCCCGCCCCGGAGGCAAGATCGTCCACCTGCGCGTCAGACGACACCTTCCCAGCAAGGCGCAACAAACGACGCTCCAACCTGAAAATCGGCGTTGAAAAGAAGGCCCGCACAAAGGTCTCTAACGTGGCATCTCCCGACGCCACATACGCATCCACATGAGAAGCAGGATCAGCCAGATAGCGCGCGATCAGGCTTGTCTCAGGAACGTCAGCACGCCGGACCACAAGGGCGCCTTAGACCTGACGCTCGACCATCATCTGCTTGATCGCACCAATCGCCTTCGCCGGGTTCAGACCCTTAGGGCAGGTCTTGGCACAGTTCATGATCGTGTGGCAGCGGTAGAGCTTGAAGGGATCCTCCAGCTCATCAAGACGCTCACCCGTGGCCTCATCACGGCTGTCGATGATCCAGCGATAGGCATGCAGCAGCGCTGCCGGCCCGAGGTACTTGTCGCCGTTCCACCAGTAGGACGGGCAAGACGTGGAGCAGGACGCGCACATGACGCATTCATAAAGCCCGTCGAGCTTCTTACGGTCCTCGATGGACTGCTTCCACTCCTTGGCGGGACGGTTCGTCTTGGTCTCAAGCCACGGCATGATCGAGGCGTGCTGCGCATAGAAATGCGTGAGGTCTGGAATGAGGTCTTTGACCACCGGCATATGCGGCAGCGGGTAAACCTTCACGACGCCCTTCACCTCATCATGGCCGTAGATACAGGCCAAAGTGTTGATCCCGCCGATATTCATCGCGCAGGAGCCGCAAATGCCCTCGCGGCAGGACCGGCGGAACGTCAACGTGGGATCGATCTCGTTTTTGATCTTGATGAGCACATCAAGCATCATCGGCCCGCAGGTATCCATATCGACGAAGTACGTATCGACACGCGGGTTCTGCCCGTCATCCGGGTTCCAGCGGTAAATCTGGAACTCGCGCACATTCGTGGCACCGGACGGCTTTGGCCAGGTCTTCCCGACTTTGATGCGGGAGTTCTTAGGGAGCGTGAACTGGACCATGCGGTTGGTCTCCTATCCTTGGGCGGCGCGGGGGTTAGCCCTGGCCGGCCGCCTTTGCGACACAGCCCTGTACCGCAGGGCGAGTCATCAGCTCATTGAGCAATTGCGTTTCTTCTTCACCGATCTCGCCATCGCCGAGCTTGTTGAGCTCGCGCCGACGTGCTTCGCCGACGATGCAGCCTGCGAGCATGGGCGCCAGTGCAGCAACCGCGGCACCGCCCTGCTCTTCAAGCGTGACTTCCAAGGCCGGCAGGATCACGTCATAGGCTGCCTGCTGGCGGCTGTTGAGCTCCTGCGCGGCCAGCGGTGTGGCCGACGCAAGCACGGCGATGAAGGCGATCGAGCGCATTAGTAGACCCGAGCTTTCGGTGCGATCTTCTTGAGGTCGATCCCGCCGTCATTGTGCGACGTGAGCGGCTGCGTGACGACCCCACGATAACCCATGGAGGCCTCGTTGCCGTTGAACCAGACAAGCGAGTGCTTGCGCCAGTTCTCGTCATCACGATCTGGATAATCCTCATGCGCGTGGGCACCGCGGCTTTCCTTACGGGCCGCCGCTGCCGTGATGGTGGCAACAGCGTTTGGCATGAGGTTCGTCAGCTCCAGCGTCTCCATGAGGTCGGAGTTCCAGACGAGGCTCTGGTCCGTGACGGACACATCGTCGAGCTTGCCCGCGACATCGCCCATCTTCTTGCAGCCTTCTTCGAGCGTCTTGTCGGTGCGGAAGACGGCGGCGTCGTCTTGCATGGTCTTTTGCATCTCAAGGCGAAGCTCAGCCGTCGGCACATGACCATTTGCGTAGCGAAGGCCATCAAAGCGAGAGAACGCGGCCTCGACGGAGCGTTTGCTTGGCGTGGGCACGGGGGCCTCGCGATCGACAGTCGTGCCCGCGCGGA
>JBCBFV010000195.1:0-4815 GCA_038527425.1 Pseudomonadota bacterium | reverse complement strand
CATACTCAGATGGGCACCGTGATCGAACGCGTTGGCCGCTTTGTGACGCCAATCTATTCCTGGGCGACTGAGGGGGCGGAGATGATGAACATCACCGGCATGCTCCTTGTTGGCGGCCTCTATCTTCTCTTGATCACGACGCTCATTCCTCGTGTTGGTCTGCGGATCGCGCCTGCGATGCGGGGCCCAGTGGCGGTTGTCTTCGCGCTGGTTATCGTGGCGCCGGACTGGCTGAGCGGCGTGGCACTGATCGGCATTCGCTTCGCCTTTGTCTTCCTTCTCGTCATCATCGCCGCCAGCACATGGCAGGCGCAATCGCGGCAACGCATGGGGCTTCTGGCCCTCGTCGTGCTCAGCGCGCTTGGAGTGCGGTCGGCTCAGATGGGTGACTGGTTTGGCGCTCATGACGCCGAGATGCGTGATCTCGTGTCGATCATGGAGGGGCATGTGGAGCCGGGCGACCGCGTTCTTCCGGTTCGTGCTCCGGGTGCCTTTGGCGATCCGCGTCTGTGGCATGTGCAAGCCTACGCCACTGCGCGCAGCGAGGCGTTCATCCCAACGCTCTTCCAAGGCGTGCACGCCGTGCAGCTCCGCGAGGAATGGGAGGATCACGCGACCCCGCTGATGCATGCAAACCCTGCATGCGCTTTGTTTGCAGAGGCACCGCACGAGCCCGAAGGGAACGGGAAAACCTTCTGCCGTCAAGAAAGCTATCTGGAGAACTGGCCCACTAAGTTCACCAAGCTGATCTCTATGGAGCCGCTTCCGGCTGAGCTGTTGGAGCGCGCGCCGCTTACGCTGCTCGGGCAAGAAGGCCGCTATCAGGCCTACGCGATCCACAACCGCGCGGCTGAACTCAGCGTTGGCGAGTAATCAGAGACGCTAGGAATTGCCGCCCGTGAAGCGCAACGCATCGCGGGCCGCGCTCCAGATCGCCTTGGCTTTGTTCACGGTCTCTTGGAACTCCGCCTCGGGGTCGCTGTCGTAGACGACGCCGCCGCCCGCTTGGCTGTAGAGCTTGCCATCCTTCAGGACGGCTGTGCGGAGCGCGATGCAGATGTCCATATCGCCGCCTGCGCTGAAGTAGCCGCAGCCACCGCCGTAGACGCCGCGCTTTTCGGGCTCGAGCTCGTCGATGATCTCCATCGCGCGGACCTTGGGCGCGCCGGAGAGCGTGCCAGCGGGCAGACCAGCCAGCAGCGCAGACAAAGCATCTTCGCCGTCCGCCAGTTCGCCGATCACGTTCGAGGTGATGTGCATGACGTGGCTGTAGCGTTCGATCACGAATTTCTCGGTGGGCTCCACCGTGCCGATCTTAGCCACCCGGCCCACGTCATTTCGGCCAAGATCGAGCAGCATCAAGTGCTCGGCGAGCTCTTTGGGATCAGCGAGAAGATCTTCTTCGAGGGCCAAATCTTCAGCCGGCGTCGCGCCACGGGGGCGGGTGCCGGCGATCGGGCGGATGGTGACCTGAGTGTCCTTCAGCTGCACAAGGATCTCGGGCGAGGCGCCGATGATCTGGAAGCCGCCGAAGTTGAAAAAGAACATGTAGGGCGACGGGTTCGTGCGCCGCAGTGCGCGGTAAAACGCGAAGGGCGGGGCAGGGAAGTCCTGCACCCAGCGTTGCGCGGGCACCACTTGGAAGATGTCGCCTGCTTTGATGTAGTCCTTGGCCTTCTCCACCGCGGCCAGGTAGCTGGGCTTGGTGAAGTTCGACACGGGCTCTGACGGCTCTGCCTCCACAGGGGCAGACGGCGGCACGGGACGCTCCAACGCGCGGACGGCGTCCATCACGCGCTCTGCGGCTTGCGCATAGGCGGCCTTGGCCGATAGCCCCGAATTTGCCCACGCGGGGGAGACGATGATCACATCGCCCTTCACACCATCAAGCACCGCCACGATCGTAGGCCGCACCATGCGCGCGTCCGGCAGGCCGAGCGGGTCCGGGTTCACGTTTGGCAGATGCTCCACGAGGCGGATCATGTCGTAGCCGAGGAAGCCGAAGAGGCCCGCAGCCGCCGCTGGTAGTCCGTGGGGCAACTCAATGCGGCTTTCGGCGATCAGCGCACGGAGCGCATCGAGGGGATCGCCCTCCACAGGCTCGAACGCGTCTGCATCAAAGCGCGCGGCGCGGTTGATGCGTGCCTTGTCGCCATGACATTCCCACACCACGTCCGGCCGCATACCGATGATGGAATAGCGCCCGCGCACTTCGCCGCCGGTCACGGATTCCAGCACGAAGCTATCCGTCTCTGCGCCGGTGAGCTTGAGCATCACAGAGACAGGCGTATCGAGATCAGCGGGCAGGCGGGCATAAACCACCTGGTTCTCTCCCGCCTCATAGGCGTCGGCGAAGGCCGAGTATTCGGGGATGAGCGTGGCCATAATCCCTACTGCATCTGGGCGTGAATGCCGTTGATCTGCTGCTGGTCGAGGCTGATCGTTGTGTTGTCGAGGATGCCCTGTGCGTAGGCGCCGTAGAGGTCCTGCGCGTAGCTCTGCGCGATCTGCGCCTCGAAGGAGGCGATGAGGTCGGCAGTATTGGGATCCTCTGGATCAGCTTGGGAGATCGAATTCAAACGCACCATGGCCACCTGACCGGTGCCTTCAATGATCTCCACATCGCCGGGCTCCATCTCAAAGACGGTATCGAGGAAGCCCTGCGGTGCGCCGGGGATAAAGGCACCCCGGGTGATCTGCTCCTCAACGGAGGCCGTGAGGCCGAGCGTGGCCATGTCGGTGCCCGCCGCAATCTGGGGCGACAGACGCTCAGCAAGGGCCGCAAGCTCACCTGAAATCGCGCCCAGTTCCCACGCGCGGGCCACTTGGTCGCGGACGTCTTCGAGTGGCCTAAGACGCGGGGCCACGACCTCGTCCAGACGCACCGCGAAAAGGCCACCGTCATCGAGTTCGCCGATCTCCGGGAAGTCGTTCTCGGCAACTGCAGACGCCGCATCTTGGAAGGCGGCGTAAGCGGCGGGGCCTTCATCGACACCGGGGAACCAATCGATCTGGCCAAGCTCCATGTCGGAGATGTTCACGAGGTCCTCGAGCGTTGCGCCACCTGCGAGCTCGTTTTCGAGGAAGTCGATCTGATCCGCGATGGCGCGGGCCGCGCGGTCAACAGCGAGCTCGGAGCGCAAGCCCTCAGACGCTTCTTCAAAGGACACTTCGTTGGCTGGCAGAATCGCGTTGATCCGGAAGAGCGCGGGACCAAGCGAGGTCGGCGCCTTGACGACGATCAGGTCATCGACGCCAAAGACGATCTCACCGGCATCGCCGAGGTCTTCTTTCAGCACGTCGCCCATGTCCACGTCGTTCAACACGAGGCCACGGCGTTCAACCTCGCCCTCGAAGGAGCTGCCACCGTTGACGCGCGCAAGCGCTTCATCGGCGTCCTGTTCGCTACCAAAGATCAGGCGTTCAACGATGCGGCGCTCGGGCTGGTTGAATTCGGAGCTGCGCTCTTCATAGGCAGCGCGCAGTTGCTCTTCGTCCACCTCGATCGTGTCGAGGATCATCGACGGCGTCACCCATGCGTAGGTGATGCGCTTGGTCTCAGGCAGGGTGTAGGCGTCCGGGTTGGCCTCGTATTCTGCCTGAAGGTCAGCGTCAGTAGGGAGCGGCACACCTGTGATCAGGTCGCGCTCGTCCATCAGTGCCCAGGTGAACGCGCGTTCCTCGCCCGCGAAAGCGAGCAGCGTGTCGGTGTAG
Organism: Pseudomonadota bacterium; assembly: GCA_038527425.1. Classification (GTDB taxonomy): domain Bacteria; phylum Pseudomonadota; class Alphaproteobacteria; order Rhodobacterales; family Rhodobacteraceae; genus Shimia_B. The sequence goes on along the minus strand of JBCBFV010000195.1, from coordinate 1,101 downwards.
GTCTGCGGGGTTGAGATGCCGCTGACGACCGCGATCTGCAGGAGCTGGCGGGACAGGTCGTCACGGATCTGCGTTTCATACATGCCCTCGGTCAGGCCGTTGCGGCGCAGCGTGTCGGCGTAAAGCACGCGGTCGAACTGACCATCGAGGCCGGTAAAGCCCGTGGCGCGGATCTGTTGGGCCACTTGAGCATCGCCCACCGACAGGCCGAGCTGTGCGGCCTCATTATCAAGCGCGCGCTGGCTGACCACGCTCTGCAACGCTTGCTGTTGCAGGCCGAGCGCTTGGGCCTCAGGGAAGCTGATGTTGGCGCCCGCACGCTGTTCAAAGCCCCGGATCGCGTTCTGAAGTTCCGAGAAATAGGTCTGCGCCGAGATGCGCTTTTCGCCCACGGTGCCGATGGTCTGGCCGCCGCCGCCGAAGCTGCCTGCCGAAAAGCCGATCAGGCCGAAAAAGAGCAGGCCCATGATGACCCAGACACCAATGCCTCGTGCTTTCTTTCCAACGGATTCGGCCATTGTTCGCTCCCTCTTTGGGTGACGCGTTTAGCGTGCGTCAGAGGGGCTCACAAGGTGTCAGGGCTCAAACGCCTCTAACCTTTCGAAGAGCTCGGCGATGCCGTCTTTGTCGATGTTTGCAAAAGCCACGCGCAGATCGCGTTCGCCCGAGCCCGGGACATCAAACATCGTGCCCGGCAGGCATAGGATCCCTGCCTTTTCGACAAGGGCTTTGGCGAAGTGGTCTGAGCGGACATCATGTGGGAAACGCACATAGGCGAAGTAGGCGCCAGCGCCGAGAAGTTCCCAGCCTTTGGCGGCCAGTCGCGGGAATTCCGTCTCGATGGCGGCGCGGCGTGCCAAGATCTCTTCCCGCTCACCCGCGAGCCAGTCCCCCAGGTTCTGCATGCCCCAAAGAGCCGCGCGCTGACCGAGCTGCGACGGACAGACAGAGACGGTGTCGAGGAACTTCTCTACTTCCGCCATACGCTCCACCGAGGTGATGATCGCGCCGGTCCGGTGGCCCGTCAGGCGGTAGGACTTCGAGAAGGAGTAAAGGTGGATAAAGGTGTCGGCCCAGTCTTCATGCGTGAAGAGAGTGTGC
>JBCBFV010000194.1:0-4822 GCA_038527425.1 Pseudomonadota bacterium | reverse complement strand
ACCCGCCCCTTAACGGCACGGACTTGAACCCGCTGCTGCAAGACCCCGGGCTCGCCTTTCATCCGCCGTTTCTTTACCTGGGCTATGTTGGCCTCTCGCTGACGTTTTCCTTCGCGGTCGCAGCGCTTCTGGAAGGGCGTGTGGACGCCGCCTGGGCGCGCTGGGTGCGGCCTTGGGCGCTTGCGGCCTGGCTCTTTCTGACGATCGGCATCGCTCTGGGTTCCTGGTGGGCGTATTACGAGCTCGGGTGGGGCGGTTTCTGGTTCTGGGACCCGGTGGAGAACGCCTCCTTCATGCCGTGGCTTCTGGCTGTGGCGCTTTTACATTCGGCCATCGTCGTTGAGAAACGCGAGAGCCTGAAAGCCTGGACGATCCTTCTCGCGATCCTCGCCTTTGGCTTCTGCCTCATCGGCGCGTTTATCGTGCGCTCGGGCGTTCTGACGTCTGTCCATGCCTTTGCCAATGACCCGGAGCGCGGGGTTTACCTGCTTGCTATCACGGGGCTCTTCACGGGCGGGGCGCTCACGCTATTCGCTTGGCGCGCGCCTATCATGGCAGGGCGCGGGGTCTTTGGTGTCGTGAGCCGCGAGAGCGCGCTCGTCATCAACAACATCCTCCTCGCTGTCTCCTGCCTCGTGGTCTTCGTGGGCACGATCTGGCCGTTGGTTGCGGAGCTCTTCTTTGACCGGAAGCTTTCCGTCGGACCGCCGTTCTTCAACATCGCCTTCACACCCTTCATGATCGCGCTCGCGCTGATCTTGCCGGTGGGATCGATCCTTCCATGGAAGCGGGCAAAGCTGACGCGGGTTGCGGGCAAGGTGAAGTACCTCGCGTTCCTCGCTGTGGCGCTCGGCGCGCTTGTGTGGGCCATGCAAACGGGCCGCAGCGCTGTGGGTCCGCTTGGTGTGGCGCTCGGCGTCTGGCTCGTCGCGGGCGCTGTGAAAGAGCTTTGGGAACGAGGCGGCAAACGCCTCAGCGGCCTCAAGCGGCTCCCCGGCGCAGACTGGGGCAAGGCCGTCGCGCATTCGGGCCTTGGGATCACGACCTTCGGCGTGGCCGCGCTTGTGGCTTGGCAACTAGAAGATATCCGCGTGGCGCAGGTGGGCGAAACTTTCACCGTCGAACGCTACGAGATCACGCTTGAAGACGTTCGCGAGGTCGACGGCCCGAACTACATCGCCACGCAGGCCGTGCTTGGGGTGTCGCGCGATGGACGCGATTTGGGCGAGCTACGTCCCGAAAGGCGCATTTACCCGGTGGCTGGCATGCCCACCACCGAGGCCGCCATCCGCAACGGCGTCCTGCGCGATGTCTACCTCGTCATCGGCGAGCCACAGGCCAACGGCGGTTGGGCCGTGCGCAGCTTCATCAAGCCGTTTGCCAACTGGATTTGGGCGGGCGCGATCATCATGGCACTGGGCGGCGCAATCTCACTCATGGACCGGCGCCTGCGGGTCGCCGCCGGAGCAGCCAAAACCCCGTCACAGGTGCCAGCGGAATGAGGGGACTAACCCTTGCCCTGTGCCTTCTTGCAAGCACGGCCTTGGCCATCGAACCCGACGAGGTGCTCGAGGACCCGGTACTTGAGGCCCGGGCGCGGGAACTCAGCCAAGGCCTGCGCTGCCCGGTCTGCCAAAACGAGAGCATTGACGAGAGCGGCGTGCCTGTCGCCAGGGACCTTCGTCTCCTCGTGCGCGAGCGGCTCTTGGCGGGCGACAGCGACGACGAAGTCCTCGCCTATGTGGTGGCCCGCTACGGCGAATTTGTCCTACTTCGACCCAACACTGGCGGCGCGAACCTGCTCCTTTGGGGCATCGGTCCGGCGGCCCTCATTCTCGCTCTGGGCGGATTTGCCCTCGCCAGGCGTAGCAGGACGGCTGAAGAGCCCCTAAGTGACGCAGAGGAAGCACGTCTGAAGGCCCTCCTGGAAGACGACTGAGCCTTCCGTTCACCAATTCTCGGGCCTAGAAAGGCTCAAAGCGGAAAGGCTCACCATGGACTATCAGAACATCAAGTACCGCGATCGCGACGGCCTTGTGACGATCACGCTGGATCGTCCAGACGTCATGAACGCGCTCAATGCGCAGATGCGGGCCGAGATCACCCATGCCGTGAAAACTGCAAGCCGCACCGCCCGCGTGATCGTCATGACCGGGGCAGGGCGCGCTTTTTGCTCGGGCCAAGACCTTGGAACAGGCGGCAACGCTGCGAACCTCGATCTGGAGCGTACACTGCGCGACGAATACGTGCCCATGATCGAAGCCATCGTGAATGCACCGGTGCCTACTATTGCCGCGGTGAACGGCGCAGCCGCGGGTGCGGGCGCCAACCTTGCACTGGCCGCTGACGTGGTCATCGCGTCCGAGAGCGCGTTCTTCCTGCAGGCCTTTACGCGCATCGGGCTTATCCCCGACGCTGGTGGCACGTGGCTCCTGCCACGCCAGATGGGGCTTGCAAAGGCTATGGGCGCCGCTCTCTTCGCCGACCGCATCAGCGCTAAACAAGCGAGCGACTGGGGCATGATCTGGGAAGCCGTGCCTGATGATGTCTTTGCAGAGCATTGGAAGGCGCGGGCCGCACAGCTCGCCAAAGGCCCAACGCTCGCCTACCAGCACATCAAGACGGCCATGCGCGCCTCCGGGGCGAATTCTCTGGAAGATCAGCTGACGCTGGAAGCCAAGCTGCAAGGTGAGTGTGGAGATAGCCGCGACTTCAAAGAAGGCGTGACCGCCTTCACGCAAAAGCGCCCCGCGATTTTCGAGGGGCGCTGAGGGTTTTCTAGGTTGTGAGGCGCCGTAGCTCCGGCGCCACTGGCGCTTACTTACTTGTGTGCGCGGCGCACGGCTGCGAGGCCACCGAGACCCGCAAGCAAAAGCAAACCGCCCGCAGGAAGCGGCACTGGCGCAGAGGCTACAGCTTCGAAAGAGCCTTGAGCGTCAGAGGTCGACGCGTACGAAAAGTAGAAGAAGTTGCTTCCAGATGTAATCGTGATGTTCTGGCCCTGGCCAGCGGTGCCGCAATCCCCAGAGACGCTGTCGCACCCAAAGAAGAAGTTTTCCGGGCTGGTGGGGCCGAAGGCGAAGTCGGTGAACGAGGCGCTCTGACCGTCGGCTGCGATGGTGCCAGCCGCAAAGTTCACGTCGGTGAAGGAGAAGCTACCAAAACCGCCGCTGACGGTGATGTCAGCCGTGATATCGCGCGCATCGAAGCTTTCGCCTGCGCCGACGTCGATATCGAGCGTGCCAACAGCGCTTGCTGTCGTGTCGTCAGCCGAGGTCAGGCTGGTGTCGACGGTTGGATCACCGGTCCAAGAGAAGTCGAACGTTAGTGCGGCCGCCGAGCTTGCGGACAGCAGTACCGCGAGCGTTGCAGCGCCAATTGACGAGTATTTCATGATGTCCCCACTTGCCTTTGACCAAAGACTACGCAGGGTTAATGCCTGTGCAAAGCAATTTGTTAACGATTGTTAACTGCTCGCTTGGCCGCTCCGCTCCTGAAATCAGCTCGGATTGTTTTGCAACTCGCGGCTAAACCGCCCTTTCCACCGGCTAATTGGTCTTAGGCCGTGGTAGCTTGGCTCAGGGTGTAGCTGATGTCGGCATTGCCAAGCGTCACATCAGTGGCCGCCACTCCCGCGATCTGAGCGATCACAATGCCATTGGCGAAGACCAACGCGCCGAAGCTCTCTGTGTCGTCGAGGACGGTGACAAGCGGGCGTTCATTGCCTTCGAGGTAGGACACCTCGATCCGGTCACGGCCCGGTTCGTAGTCGGTGATCTGGGTCGGGGCAGGGTTATCGCCGAGCGCGGGATCAAAGTGCAGCTCGAACGTGTCGTATCCGTCACCTCCGCTGCCGATATCGCCTGCGCCAAGTGCGAGCGTATCTGCGCCCGAACCGCCACTCAGGATGTCGACGTCCGTGTCATGGACGGCCACAAGCTCAGGGAAGTCCGCCGGGTCGGGCGTAATGTCCTGGCCTTCGCGAATGGCCTCTTCAAACGCGATCGCCGCTTCGAAATCATAATCGCCTTCAAGCACGAGGCCCGCGTGCAGCTCATCATTGCCGATGCCGCCTTCGAGCGTGTCGGCGCCGTCGCCGCCCACCAGCACGTCTGCCCAGGTGCCGCCGTCGATTGAATCATCACCTGCGCCGCCGTCGATCTGATCAGCGCCGGTTTCTCCGATGAGGGTGTCGTCACCGTCGCCGCCGATGATCACGTCCGACCACTCCTGGCCGTTGATCTCGTCGTCGCCTTCTTCGCCAAAGATGATGTCTTGTCCGGGGCCACCGTTGACGGTGTCGTTGCCTGCGCCCGCAATCACGTTGTCGGCGCCCATCTGAGCATCGATCAGGTCGTCACCGCCCGCGCGAACAATTGTGTCCTCGCCCTCGGTGCCCACGCCGATTTCGTCGCCCGAGCTGCCAAACAGCAAGGACGCAAGTCCGATCCCCGCGAAAAGCGGAATAAGAAGAAGTGGATCCAGCATCGTTGCCCCCGACGTACCCCACGAAAATAAGGCCGGCACGCGCCGGCCCTATTGGCAATTAACACTGGATTTGAGGCGTAATTGAGGCGGTGTTTACCGGTCCTCGATGTCCACGTAGTCGCGCATCGTTTCGCCGAGATAGAGCTGACGCGGGCGACCGATCTTGTTCTGTGGGTCCGCGATCATCTCTTTCCACTGCGAGATCCAGCCAACTGTCCGGCTCACGGCGAAGATCGGCGTGAACATGGAGGTCGGGAAGCCCATCGCCTCGAGGATGATGCCGGAATAGAAGTCCACGTTCGGGAAGAGCTTCTTCTCCGCGAAATACGGATCC
>JBCBFV010000193.1:0-4872 GCA_038527425.1 Pseudomonadota bacterium | reverse complement strand
GAACTGGTCCTCGATACCCACGCCTGCGGTGATTAAGGAACCCGTGATCCCCGGGCCAAGCGCTGACCCTAAAACCATGATCGCTGTCGCCACGGCCTTGATCGCCCCAAGATGGCGGGTGCCGTAGTACTCGCTGAAGAAAGAGGTCGGCGCGTTTGATTGGATCCCCTGCCCGATCGCGCAGAAAATCAGCCCAACCAGCGCCCATCCAAGCGTCGGCGCCGCGGCGAGGACGACAAACCCCAGCGCCCAAGGGATCGGCCAGGCCCGCATCATGACGGCGGAGCCATAGCGGTCGATCAGCTCACCCGACACGAAAGTCATCGCAATAAGCGCGGCGATATAGATCGGGAAGAGCGCGGTATATCCTGCCAGCGTCCACCCTTTCACCTCAACGAAATGGACCTGCTGGAAGAAAAGCGCCGTCCCCCAGGCCGGAGGGGCAAGCAGCATGGGGATCGCCATCCAAAACAGCGGATGTCGCAGCATATCCATGCGCGACCAGTGCCGCCCTTCCATCCCGGCCACTTCGTTCTCCGAAGCAACCGACTGCGGTGTCCGTTCCAGCCGCAAGAGCCGAACCAAAACCGGCACCGCAGCGAGGCAGAGCACCGCGGCGAGGATCCAACTCTGCCGCCACGTGATCACCGCGAGAAGCGAGACGAAGATGAAAGGCAGCACCGCATTGCCGACCGAAAAGCCCATCGTTGCAATCGACAGCGCCTTTCCGCGTGAGGCGACGAACCAGCGCGCCATCGACACGATCGCCAGCTGCGATGCCATCCCCTGCCCGAAGAACCTGAGCGCGAAGATCACGACAATCAGCCCCGCAACGGAGGAATTCACCGCCATTCCCACGCAAGCCAGCGCCAAGCCCGGCAGTACCACCATCAAAAGCGTTCTCGCGCGGAAACGATCGGTCAAAACGCCCGCGAAGATCATCACGACCGCCGATCCCGTGGTGGCCACCATATAGGTCAGCCCCCATTCGGCATCGGTCAGACCCACCTCCTCCATGATCTGCCCAGCAAAGAGCGAGATGAAATAGGTCTGCCCCCATGAGGACGAAAATGTGAGGAGGAAACCCGCCGCCAAAAACGCGGCGTTTTCCCGGACAAAGCGGATCATACTTCCGCGTTAGAGCATGTAGCGGCTTACATCCATGCTCTTCGTCAGCTCACCCAGGTTCGTTTCCACGAAGGAGGCGTCTACGGTGATATCCGTCCCGCCTTGGTCCGGCGCGGTGAAGGAGAGTTCCTCAAACACACGCTCCATCACGGTATAGAGCCGACGCGCGCCGATGTTTTCGACGTGCTCGTTCACTTCGGCCGCGACTTTCGCAAGGGCCGCGATGCCGTCATCGGTGAAGGAAACGGTCACGTCTTCGGTGCCCATAAGCGCGGTGTACTGGCGGGTCAGCGCGTTGTCCGTCTCCGTCAGGATGCGGACGAAATCGGCCTCGGTCAAGGCGCGAAGCTCCACCCGGATGGGCAGGCGGCCCTGCAATTCTGGCAATAGATCCGCGGGTTTAGCCACATGGAACGCGCCGGACGCGATAAAGAGGATGTGGTCAGTTTTCACCGGACCATGCTTTGTCGAAACGGTCGTGCCTTCGATCAGCGGCAGCAAGTCGCGCTGCACACCTTCGCGGCTCACCTCGCCACCGCGACCCTCGTTCTTGGCCGCAACCTTGTCGATTTCGTCAAGGAACACGATCCCATTCTGCTCCACCGCTTCAACGGCGGCGACGCGCACGGTTTCGTCGTCGAGGAGCTTATCCGCCTCCTCCCCAATGAGGATGTCGTAGCTTTCGGCCACAGTCATCTCTTTGCGGGTCGTGCGCTGGAAGGCTTTGCCGAACATCTCGCCCAGGTTCATCATCTGGCCTGCGCCGGGCTGGCCGGGAACCTCAAAGCCCATGGGGTTGCTGTTGTCGGCGAGCTCGAGCGTGATCTTCTGGTTATCCAGCTCACCCGTCTTCAGCTTTTTGCGGAACATCTCCCGCGTTTGCTCGCGGGCGTCGGTGCCTGCGATGGCTTCAATCACGCGGTCTTCGGCGGCCTGGTGCGCGCGGGCCTTCACGTCATCGCGCATCGTCTCGCGCGTCATGGTGATCGCAGCCTCAACCAAATCACGGATGATCTGTTCCACGTCGCGGCCGACATAGCCCACCTCAGTGAACTTCGTGGCTTCCACCTTGAGGAACGGCGCCTTGGCGAGCTTTGCCAGACGGCGGCTGATCTCGGTCTTACCGACGCCCGTGGGCCCGATCATTAGGATGTTCTTGGGATAGACCTCATCTCGGAGGTCATCGCTCAGCTGTTTGCGACGCCAGCGGTTGCGCAGGGCCACGGCCACGGCGCGCTTGGCGTCCTTTTGGCCGATGATGAAACGGTCGAGCTCGCTAACGATTTCGCGGGGGGTCAGATCAGTCACAGGGTTTCCACTGTCAGATTGCCGTTGGTGTAGACGCAGATGTCGGCGGCGATGGCCATGGCCTCGCGCGCGATGGTTTCGGCGTCTTTGTCGGTGCTCATGAGGGCGCGCCCAGCGGCGAGCGCGTAGTTCCCGCCAGAACCGATGGCCGTCACGTCATGCTCGGGCTCCAGCACGTCGCCCGCGCCAGTGATGACGAAGAGGTCGGAGCCGTCGGATACGATCAGCATCGCCTCAAGCTTTTGCAGGTACTTGTCGGTGCGCCAGTCTTTGGCGAGCTCCACCGCCGCGCGGGCCAGCTGGCCGGGGGAGCTTTCAAGCTTGGCTTCAAGGCGTTCGAGCAAGGTGAAGGCATCCGCGGTCGATCCCGCAAAGCCCGCAATCACATCCATGCCGCCTGGCTTCAGGCGCCGCACTTTGCGCGCTGTGCCTTTGATCACCGTTTGACCAAGGCTCACCTGGCCGTCGCCTGCGATGGCAACTTTGCCGCCTTTGCGCACCCCGATGATCGTGGTTCCGTGCCAGCCTGGGAATTTCTCGTCTGTCATCGCCCGTGTCCTTTCCGGTAGACATATCTGCGCGAGACGGAGGCAATGCAAGCCGCGATGGCCCAAGGAAAGACCGACATTCAATGGCTTTGGCCGATTTTGGCGGGTCGGGCGGGCCTCGATCCTGCAGCATATCAACTGGATGAAGGCTGGTCCCCGCGCGGGGAACGCCCATCTGCTGTGATCGAACGATTTCGGTCTGGCGACGGGGCGGTGATCCTGAAGATCGTAACAAAACCTGAGGATCCGCCACGGGTGGAGGCGTTGCAGGCCTTGCAGGCGCGGGCCGCCGATGCGCTGGGCGGCGCCTGCCGTGCGCCGCGCGTCTTGGCCCACGATCGGGAAGCGCAGGCGATTTTGATGGCGGAGGCTGATGGGGATCGGCTTTTTCACTTGATGGAAGCGGCGGGCGATCATCGCCCTTGGCTTACGCGCCTCGGGGCGTGGCTCGCCGCGTTTCACCGCGCAACGCTCGTTGAAGAGAGGCAGTTCAAGCCCGCCTTCAACATCAAATACATCGAGAGACAGCTCTCAGCGGGAAAGAACATCCACCAGCGCAAGGCGTTTGAGGCGTGCGCGAAATCGGTTCTAAGCGCCCTGCCCGCCTTTGCGAACCAGAAGACGATCGCAGCCGCCCAACATGGTGACGCGAACCTGCATAATTTCATCTGGGATGGTGAGGCGCTCTGGGGCATCGATTTCACCAACCCGGATGCGGCGCCGATTGGATACGATGTGGCGCGGGCCCTGCTCCACTACGCGGTGAATTTTGCCGATCATTCCAAATTACGGCCTGGCGAAGCTGTGCATCATGCCGCCTTGGAGGCGTTTTTCGAGGGGTATGACCTCGCGGACCCAGACGATCCGTCAATCCAGACGATGCTGAGGGCGCGGCTCGTGAACGATTGGGTGCGGTTCCCGGCCTCGCGCCTCAAACAGCCGATTTCTCAGCAAATTCGGTTCGCACGGGCGAAGGCTGTTCTCGAAAACATCGTTCGCAAATGAAAAAGGGCGGCTCAACGGCCGCCCTCTCAATCTGATCCGGTCAGGCCTTAGAGGCTGCCGTTGATCCAGTCCTGCAGCGCGGCCTTGGGCGCAGCGCCGGCACGGTTGGAGATCACTTCACCGTCCTTGAACATGAAGAGCGCCGGAATGCCGCGAACGCCGAGCTGAGCTGCGGTGTTCGGGTTGGAATCGACGTCCACCTTCACGACTTTGACCTTGCCGGCCATCTCTTCGGACAGCTCTTCCAGAGCGGGACCGATCTGTTTGCACGGGCCGCACCATTCGGCCCAGAAATCGACGACGACGGGCACGTCGGACTGGCGGACTTCCGCGTCGAACGTGTCGTCAGTGGCAGCAACGGTAGCCATAGCAGCTCTCCTTAGCACTATATGTTGGAGCCGAGACTTATGGGTCGCCCCCTAAGTCGTCAAGCTTTGCCCGACCGCTGTAACGCTTCCATCACGGAAGCTTGCGTGAGCTCCATGAGCCGCGCGCTGTGGGTCCAGAGGATTGCGAGGCGGATGGTCTTGCCCGGAAAGATCTGCTCCAAAGCGTCAGCATATGCCCCCATTTGCCGAAGTAGGCCTTCGGGAACCTGATCGGCTGTTGCGGGCTCTTTCCGGTTCGACTTGAAGTCCACCGCCAGAACCTCATCGCCCTCGACTACAAGTCTGTCGATCACCCCGTGCAGCCGCTTGCCGCCGAGATCAGCGGAAAGGGGCACCTCCGCCAGCGTTCCCGGAGCAAAAAGCCCTGCGAGTTCCGGCGCCTCGATGACCGCTTGCGCCTCGGGCAATAGCTCACTTGCGCCAAGCTCATCGGCGTAGCTCGTCCATAGATCGCGCGGCAAGGAAGGCAGGTTTTCGAGAAGGGACAGCGATCC
>JBCBFV010000192.1:0-4953 GCA_038527425.1 Pseudomonadota bacterium | reverse complement strand
CTCAAAGCCATCGGTGGGAACGGTGAAGTCCACAGTAACGGGCTTGCCTTCTACGTCCACGAGATCCCAGTTTGGCAGCTGCTCCGCGAAGGGACCAAAGAGAAGGTCCGCGTCTTTGAGCGCTATGAAATTCTCACCGTTGATCCAGATCATGTCCACGGCGCCACCTTCATCGGTGCCCGCGGCATTCTCGGCCACCACGCGGGAGACGGCGTCGGCGGTGTCGGTGAGCTTCACATGCTCAAGCGCCACGCCGTAGTCGTTCATCACGCGCTCACCGACCCAAGCGATGAAATCGTTCGTCGTCGTGGCGCCGCCCCAGGCGTGCCAGTAGACGGTTTCGCCTTGGGCCTCTTTCAGGACGGCGTCCCAATCTGCCGGGTTAGGCTCTGCGAAGGCGGCGCCGCCAAGGGCGACTGTGGCCGCTGCGAGTATGTGTTTCATGGGATGTCCTTCTTAGTCGTCAGGTGCAAAGACTTGCCGCGCCAATACGATACGAGACGCAGCGGTTATAAAGCACAGGGTTCCGAACGCCCATGCAAGGGGCGCGAACCATGTTGGGATGAGGCAGAGCAGGCAGAAGAAGGCGATTGTCTCGAACCCCTCAAGAAGCCCGCCCGTGAAGTAGAGCGATTTGGAGCCACGCTCCTCCGTCGTGATTTCATGCTTTTCGGCCATGATCGCGTAGCCGAGGAACGTCGCACCGTTGAAGTAGAAGCTGGTGAGGAGGAACGCACCGGCCGCTGCATTGGCCGATGGATCCGCCCAGACAAAGGCCATGGGGATCGCGCCGTAGAACAGAAAATCGCAGGTGATATCGAGGTAGCCGCCGAAGTCGGTCTTGCGGGTCGCCCGCGCCACCGCCCCGTCGAGGCCGTCCGCTAAACGGGACAAAAGAATGAGGATCAGCGCCGGCGTGTAGGCCTGAAAGACGATTGCCACAGCCGCAAGCAGACCCAATGCCAGACCGCCAAGAGTGACCCCATCAGCTGTCACGCCACGCCCCGCAAGCGCGCGGCCAAGCGCGTTCAGCGGCGGATCGATGAGCGGTCTTATCTGGGCGTCAAACATGTGTTCGCAAGCTTTATCGAGACTCTGCTCCCAAGGGGATACAGAATTCTCAGTGTAAGCGATAGTTTACAGACATGTGATCTCGCCCCCGGTTTTCCGTGAGCGAGGATGGGTCAGACGCTGACGGCCTCTTTCAACGTGGCCGCGTCGATCTCATCGCGCCCACCGGTCAGCTTCACCGCCCCACGTTCGAGCACGACGAAACGGTCGCCCAGAGCATGCGCAAAGTCGAAAAACTGTTCCACGAGGATGATTGCCATGTCGCCACGCTCGCGCAGCTTTTCGATCACTTTGCCGATTTGCTTGATGATGTTGGGCTGGATGCCTTCGGTGGGCTCATCAAGCAGCAAGAGCTTCGGCCGCGTGATCAACGCCCGCGCGATGGCGAGCTGCTGCTGTTGACCGCCGGACAGGTCCCCGCCGCGCCGGGCGAGGAAGTCTTTCAGGATGGGGAAGAGCTCAAAAATCTCGTCAGGGATGTAGTGCTCGGACTTCGGCAGGCAGGCGAACCCCGTCTCAAGGTTCTCGCGGACCGTCAGGAAGGGAAAGATCTCGCGCCCCTGGGGCACATAGGCCACGCCTTTGCGGGCCAGCGCATGGGCGCCGGCTTTCTCAATCGCCTCGCCATCCAGCGTTATGCTGCCGCCCGACCGTGGATGCGTGCCACTCAGCGCCTTTAGAAGTGAGGTCTTGCCCACGCCATTCGTGCCCATCACGCAGGTCACCTGGCCTTTGGCCGCGCTCACATCCACGCCCCGCAGGATCTGGCTCCCGCCGTAGTGGAGCGTCAGCCCCTGAGCTTCGAGAAGACTATCGGCCAAGGTACACCTCAATCACCCGTTCGTCGGAGGTCACGTGGTCAAGCGACCCTTCGGCCAGCACTGACCCCTCATGCAGCACCGTGACCCGGCAATCGAGGCGGCGCACAAACTCCATATCGTGTTCCACGACGACCACGGCGCGGGTCTTCGCGGCCTCTACAAGGATCTCAGTCGTATGCTCTCGCTCATCTGGCGTCATGCCCGCGGCGGGCTCGTCGACAAGCAAAAGCCGCGGGTCCTGCGCCAGCAGCATCCCGATCTCAAGCCACTGCTTTTGCCCATGGGAAAGCTCGCCAGATTTGCGCGCCAATGCCCCGAGCAAACCGATCTGATCTGCGAGCTCTGCCACTTTCTCCCGATCTTGGGCCGCCGCTGTAAAGCGCAGCACCGAAAACGGCCCCCGCGCGTTTTTCAGCGCGAGCATTAGGTTCTCGGCAACCGTCTGGTCTTCAAAGACCGTCGGACGCTGGAACTTCCGCCCAATGCCCGCCTGCGCGATCTGCGCCTCGGTCATGGCCAGCAGGTTCTGAGACTTCTCGCCCCAGATCACCTTGCCTTCGTCAGGCCGCGTCTTGCCGGTGACGATGTCCATGAACGTGGTCTTGCCCGCACCGTTCGGCCCAATGACGGCGCGCATCTCCGCCTCGCCAATCTGGAAAGTCAGATTGTTGATCGCCTTGAACCCGTCGAAGCTCACCGAGACGCCATCGACTTCGAGAAGCATACTCATTTGCTGGCCTCCTTCTCGCGCAGCGCGCCTGCGTCAGGGCCCAGATCCGCGCCATGGCGATCGGGGCTGCGACGCTCCTCAATCAGATCGATGAGCCCGCCGATGCCCTTCGGCGCGAAGAGGGTGACGGCCACGAAAGAGAGGCCCAGAAGGATCGTCCACCAGTCCACCCATTGAATAACAGCAAAGCCCAAATTGATGTCAGGCGCTTGCCCGCCCGTGAACCAGGAGCTCAGAAGCGACACGAACGCCGCGCCGATCACCGCCCCATAGAGGCGTCCACGCCCACCGATGGCCACCCAAACCGCAAGGTAGATCGACGCAATGGGCGCAATCTCTGCCGGGTTAATGATGCCCGCCTGCGGGTAATAAAGCGCGCCCGCCACGCCCGCGATCATCGCGGTGATCACAAATACAAAGAGCTTAAAGGCCTCTACTGAGTACCCAAGGAAGCGAACCCGCGCCTCGTCATCACGAATTGCGCGCAGCACCGACCCAAACTTGCCCGACACGATGAAGGAGCACAGCAAATAGCCCAAAGCCAACGCCAGCGCAGAGGCCCAAAAGAAAGCGATCGATACGGTGGATTGCGGCACATCATCCAGGCCCGGCAGGTTCTGCAAACCAGAAAGCCCGTTGTTCCCGCGCAACCCGCTGTCATTCTGGAAGAGGTAAAGCGACAGAGCCAGCGTCATCGCCTGCGTCAGGATCGACAGATAGACGCCCGTCACCCGCGACCGGAACGCGAGCCAGCCAAAGATCAGCGCCAAAAGCCCCGGCACTAAAACCACAAAGGCCAACTGTGCCGGGAAGGAATGGGCGAGAGCCCAAATCGCCGGAAACTCCGACGCCCCAACGACCCCAAAGATCTGGTTGGCGATCCCGTCCGATATCTCCGTCACCGTCGGGGGCAGGGGCGCTTGCGCCAGGCTCTCGCGCACGATGATCTCGGTCCGCGCATACATCAGCCACATGCCAATCGCGTAGCCACCGATGCCAAAGAACGCCATATGGCCGAGCGAGAGGATCCCTGTGTAGCCCCACACCAAATCCATCGCGAGCGCTACAAGGCAAAGACACAGCGTCTTCCCCAGCGTCTTCACAAAAGAGGTGGAGATCACTCCCATCCCCACACCTTCCGCCAGCACCGTCACAACGACGGTAAACAGCGCTAGGCAGGCAAGGAAAATCAGAATGGAGGGATGGCGCACAATCAGCGGTCGCCTCACCCCATGAAGGGCCACATCAGCCACGCGCCGCCTCCTTCATCTTTCCACAAATACTCCGGGGGTTTGGGGGCTGGCCCCCATCGCGCTTAACCATCCTCACGCCTCCGCTGCCCGGCCCTTGAGCGCGATGATCCCGCGCGGCCTGAATTGGATGAAGAGGATGATGAAGAGGATCATGTAGGTCTGCGCGGCGAGCGTATTCGACGGGTTGAGCCACTCGATGCCCTTCTGCATTGACCCCACGAGGCCGGCTCCCAGAAGCGTGCCCCAGATGTTGCCCACGCCGCCAACAACGACCGTCATAAAGCTCTGAACAATGTAATCGGCGCCCATCTCGGAGGTCACCTTGGCGTAAAGCCCGATCGCCACACCCGCGATCCCCGCGATCCCAGAGCCAAAGCCAAAGGTCAGCATGTTGATGCGGTCCGGGTTGATACCCATGGAGGCCGCCATGCGCGGGTTCTGCGTCACCGCGCGCACCTCAAGCCCCAGCCGCGTACGCTTCATCACGAAGAGGAAAAGCGCAAGGAAGAGGAGGGCCAGCACAAAGATCGCGATCCGGATGTAGCTGATGGAGACGATGTCGTTGATGACAAGAGATCCATCCAGCCAGCCCGGCGCCGTCAGCGGACGCGCCTGCGTGCCAAAGATGTTCTTGGCGAGCTGCTGAAGCGCGATGGAAATACCAAAGGTCGCGAGCAACGTCTCGAGCGGGCGGTGGTAGAGCCAGCGGATCACAAGTCGCTCCATCGCCACGCCTGCGCCAAAGGTCACCGCAAAGGCCAGCGGAATGGCGACAAGGATGCTCACCGTGTAGTCGGGGATAAAGAGCTGCACGACATAGCCCGTGTAGGCACCCATCATGATGAACTCACCATGGGCCATGTTGATGACGCCCATCACGCCGAAGGTGATGGCGAGGCCAATGGCCGCGAGAAAATAGATCGATGCGAGCGATAGAGCATCGAGACCCAGATCGAAGGTCTGGTTCACTGCCACCTTCGTTTCGATCCCGCTCAGAACCGCCTGCGCGGCAAGGGCCACATCGACGGGCGCGTTCGTGTAGCTGCGGAAGAAGTCAAAACCAGCAAGGGTCGCGTTG
>JBCBFV010000191.1:0-4969 GCA_038527425.1 Pseudomonadota bacterium | reverse complement strand
ATAGGTTGAGATGTGAAGGCGTCGACCCAGTCGGCCGCGTGGATGCTCAATGCACCGTGACCGGGCTCAAATCATTCTCGCGCGCCAGCGTGAAGGCAAGGCTGCGGTCAGCGACAAGCGCGAGCTGCTCCCCTTCGGCGTTGTGCACGGCATAAACATGCGCGCGATCCCCAGCCTCGGCGCGCACCTCATCAGGTAGCGTCTCGACCGCGACGGCTTTCACGTAAACCAGGGATCCGGTGGCGTCGGGGAATTCGAATTTCGTGTTCATGACTTAACCTTTCCTGATTTCGATGGTTTGGACGATCTTCTCGGGCACGGCGCGGGTCAGATCGATGTGGAGCAATCCGTTCTCCATGATCGCCTCGCCCACATCGACGCCCTCTGCCAGCACGAAGGAGCGTTGGAACTGCCGCGCAGCAATCCCGCGATGCAGGAACACGCGGCCTTCGCTGTCGTCACCCTGACGACCGCGAATGACAAGCTGACGATCCTCAACGGTGATCTGCAGATCGCTCTGCGAGAAACCGGCAAGCGCCAGCGTGATGCGGTAAGAATTCTCGGACGTTTGTTCGATGTTGTAGGGTGGGTAACCGTCGTTTCCAGTCTTCGCCGTCCTTTCGACCAAGCGCTCAAGCTGGTCGAACCCCAAAAGGTAGGGATGCGTCCCCAACGTAAGTTTTGTCACGGCCCGTGTCCTTTCCAATAAGCGACATGCCAGCAAGTGGGTCCTGTTCCTCAGCAACCCGTTAGGAAAAATATGGGCAGAATTCGCGAGATCACAAGGCCTATCCCCTTTGCAATGAGGGGTCTCGCACTGATATAACGCCTGACATGCCAATGCAGCGAGACGCCACATGAATTCTGGCAGGATGGAACGCGAGGCCGTGCTTGAGGCCGAACACGCCGTTTTGACGGCGCAGCATCGTGCGCTCGATCAAGAGATCGAAGAGATGCGGCATACGGGCGTGGATCCCTTCACGATTCAGCGCATGAAACGCCAGAAACTCGCGCTGAAGGACAAGATCGCCCGGCTCGAGGATCAGATCACCCCAGATATCATCGCCTAAGCTTGCCTCGCGGGCCTGTGCCCTTATAAGCGGCGGCTCACGAAGGGGGACCGCGATGGCAGACGTGGGCATCATCATGGGCAGCCAATCGGACTGGCCAACGCTTCAGAAAGCAGCTGAGGTTCTCGACGAACTCGGCCTCAGCCACGAGGCGCGGATCGTCTCGGCGCATCGCACACCTGATCGTTTGTGGGACTATGGCCGCGCCGCTTTGGACAGCGGGATCAAAGTGATCATCGCAGGCGCCGGCGGCGCTGCACATCTGCCGGGCATGATGGCCTCCAAAACACGCGTCCCAGTGATTGGCGTGCCGATCCAGACGAAAGCGCTGGGTGGCCTCGACAGCCTCTATTCCATCGTGCAAATGCCGCGCGGCTTTCCCGTGGCCACGATGGCCATCGGTGAGGCGGGTGCGGTGAACGCAGGCCTCATGGCCGCAGGCATCCTGTCTGTCAGCGACGCAGAGCTCGGCGCCCGCTTGGACGCCTGGCGCGCCGCCCTCTCCGCGTCGATCCCGGAAACACCGCAATGACGCTGGCACAAGGCGCCACGATTGGCATTCTGGGCGGCGGACAGCTGGGGCGCATGCTTGCTGTTGCGGCGTCGCGCCTCGGGTTTAAGACGCGCATCTTTGATCCCGATACGAACGCACCGGCCGCTCAAGTCGCCAATGAAGCATTCCATGCCTCCTATGAAGACAACGACGCGCTGAGCGCTTTCGCGACCGGCTGCGATGTCGTCACCTATGAGTTCGAGAACATCCCCACGGCGGCGCTCGATGCGATTGAGACGCTTTGCCCGATCCACCCAAACCGCCGTGCACTGGCCACGTCCCAAGACCGGCTGGTGGAGAAGGATTTTCTCACCGATCTTGGCCTTACCTGCGCGCCCTACACCGCGATTGATCAGGGTGGCGACCTCGCCACAGCCCTCCCCGCCTTTGGCGGCGGCATCCTTAAGACGCGCCGCTTTGGCTATGACGGCAAAGGCCAGCAGCGCCTCGGGCCAGATGACGATCCGACGGCGGCATTTCAGGCACTGAACGACGCGCCTGCGATCCTCGAGGGGCTGATCGAATTTTCCTGTGAGATCTCCGTCATCGCCGCCCGCACGACCGATGGGTCTGTGGCCTGCTATGACCCCAGCCAGAACGTCCACAAGGACGGCATCCTTCACACCACGACAGTCCCCGCGACCGTGCCCGCGCGCGTGAAGACGGACGCCGTGCTCGCCGCCAGCCAGATCTTGAACGCGCTCGACTATGTGGGCGTGCTAGGTGTGGAATTCTTCGTGACACCGGGCGCTCTCATCGTGAATGAGATCGCGCCGCGCGTTCACAACTCCGGCCATTGGACGCAAAACGGTTGCACCATCGACCAGTTCGAACAGCACATTCGCGCCGTCGCCGGATGGCCGCTTGGCAACGGTCAGCGTCACTCGGACGTGGAGATGGAGAACCTGATCGGCGACGATGTCGACCGGGTGCCAGAGCTCGCGACCTCAGGTGCAGCCATCCACCTCTACGGCAAGGCGGAGGCCCGCCCTGGTCGCAAGATGGGTCATGTGAACCGGATTATTCCGACCAAGTGACCTCTGTCACGGCCTCGTAGTAGGTGAGGTCGTGATCAAAAGCGCCTGTCTCCAAGAAGTTCACGGTCTGTGCAATGACGAGCGGGTTCATCATCATAAAGGTATGGGTCACCGGCAGCGTGATGTGATCGCTCATGCCAGCCACGCGCGTGGATTCCACGGAGACCTTCCCGTCATCCGGCCCCTCGATGATAGAGGAATAGACCGGGTTCACACTGCGATTGCCTGCAACGATGCCAAGCTCGAACGTGGCAGCGGGCAAGGCGGAAGGCACATCATCGGTTCCAAGCTGAGCACCTGCGGGACCATTGAGCCACTCAAACGGCGGCCAGTCTTCCAGCGCGTCCACAAGCGGTGAGCCCTGGTTCGGCGGCCCAAGCATAACTGCGCGGCCCAGACGCGCGCGAAGCTCAGGCTCCGCGTTCTCTACCCAGGCGCGAAGAAGAATGCCGCCCATGGAGTGGGTCACGAAATGCACAGGCTCGTCTTCGCAGGCCTGAATACCGGCAGGAACCGCCGTCCGCGCAAGCGTCGCCACATCAAACTCGGTGGAAGGATAGTCCACGCGGACCGTCTCAAACCCTTGGGCGGACAATGCCTGATCCATGATCGCCAGCGACGTCTCAGTTCGGGCAAGGCCGTGCAGCAGCACCACGCAATCCGCCTGCGCGGCCGCAGGTAGGAGAGCGAGGATAAATGCGAGTTGCTTGACCATAACGTCAACATAGGCGCGAACGGGCATTTCTGCACACGTCACGTAGCGTCACGACTTGGGTGCAAGCACCGCATAGCCCACACCGCCCAAAACAATGGCAGAGGCGATAACAAAGCGCAGTGTGAGCGGCTCCGCGAGGAAAACCATACCACCGGCCATCGCGATCAGCGGCACTGTGAGCTGCGCCACAGCCGCCGTCGAGGGCGCAAGGGTGGGCAACACGCGGAACCAAAGCGCATAGCCGAGGCCCGAGGTGATCGCGCCAGAGGCGATGCCAAGCAGGACGCCGCGCAGAGGAACATCAGGGGCAACCCCTCCCGCCCCCATCACCATGAGCGCAGCGCCGACAGGCAACGTGGCATAGAGAAAATTCCGCGAGGTGTCCGATAGCGGGTCTTTCGATCCTCGTCCCAAAAGCGAGTAAATCCCCCAGCCAACAGCCGCCGCGCCCATGAGCAGCGCGCCAATGGGGTCCGGCGCCTCTGCTCCCGTTGGCCACAAAAGATAGATAAGGCCCCCGAACGCCATCGTCGCGCCTAGCCAACGCGCCCGCGGCACGTTCTCACCGCCAAGGACCGCGCCCGCAAACATCGTGATCTGCACGCCGCCAAAGAGGATCAGCGCGCCGAGGCCTGCAGGAAGTGTCAGATATGCAAAGGAAAACCCGAGCAGGTAAAGTGTCAGCGCCCCTGCGGCCGAAAGCTCACCCCGCGTCGGCAGACGGCGTTCGCGCTCAAGGTGGCGATCTCGCAGGCGGACCAGAATAACGAGGGTGATCGCCCCCGCGATGACCCGCACGGTGGCAAACTCCAGCGCGCCAATGGCGCCGTCACCGACCAGCGCCAACCTGTTGAGGACGGAGTTTCCGGCAAACGCGACGAGCACGAGAAGAAGCATGCCAAAAAGCTTCATAGGACCTCCAAGAGGGGCTGGGTCAGGTGACTCCACCGGCCTGCCACCATCGTACCAGCCACGCGGCCTTGGCCATCGAGCACCGTCAAATCAGCGCGCATGCCAGGGGCCAGCCGCCCACGATCTTCGAAACCGAGCGCTTGCGCCGGCGCTTCCGAGATCATCTTCCAGCCATCGATCCCCTCGGCCTCGAGCATCAAGGCAGCCTGCTTTTGCGCCGGATAGTGATAGTCGGACACGAGCACATCGCACAGGCCGCGCCGGATCCCCTCCAGGGCGGAAATCTTCTTTTTGTGGGAGCCGCCGCGCACGACGTTGGGGGCGCCAAGGATCGTGACATCCTGCTCTGCGGCTTCGATGGCCTCCCAACTTTCCGGGAATTCGGCCACAGGCGCGCCAATGTCTCGAAACCACGCCCTTCCTTCGGCAGTGGCATCGTCATGGCTGCCAAGAAGGACGCCGCTGGCCTGCAACCGCGTGCTCAGCGCTTGAAGCGCCCTAGGCACTTCCGCCCGCTTGGCATGGAGCTCCTGCAAGAGCGCCCAATGCGCCTCGGGCGAGCGGCCGCTTTTGATGGCTTGCCCGGTAAGGCGTGGCGGCTTTTTACCCTGCTCCAGGGCGGCGTGGGGCAGATGATCGTTGAAGATCACGCAGCGAATGCCAGCCTCTTCGACCAGCGCGG
>JBCBFV010000190.1:0-5036 GCA_038527425.1 Pseudomonadota bacterium | reverse complement strand
TGACCGGGATACTTGTTCGCCTGATCAGCTCTCCGGTGGTCAGCAGCAGCGTGTGGCCATCGCGCGGTCGCTGTGCATGAAGCCGCGCATCATGCTCTTTGACGAGCCGACCTCGGCGCTTGACCCTGAGATGATCAAGGAAGTGCTCGACACCATGATCGAGCTCGCGGAAGAGGGCATGACCATGCTCTGCGTGACCCACGAGATGGGCTTTGCCCGTCAGGTCGCCAACCGCGTGATCTTCATGGATGCCGGTCAGGTCGTTGAGCAGAACGAGCCTGAAGAGTTCTTCAACAACCCGCAGTCGGATCGTACGAAGCTCTTCCTGAGCCAGATCCTCGGCCACTAAAGCGGCCACGCCCTTTCAGGGCGGACTTGAAAACACTGCCCCAGCCCAGCGTTGTGCTTGGCTGGGGTTTTTCGTTTCATGGTGGTCGGTGTGCGCCCCAGCGGATCAGAGATCGCGCGGAACCGTGAAGGCACGTGCGGTGGCGATGCCTGCCCTGAGCTCCGACCAATCGCCCTCGAACTGAGCCACAAGCGTGGCCGCCGTCGGGTAGTGCTGAAATCGCTCGTGGCTCGGAGGTGTGTTCAGGATCATTTCCGCGAACTCGGCGATCCCGGGGTTATGAGCGAGTACCAGCACGCAGTCTCCGTCCGCCTGCTGGAGCTCGGACAGGATAGTCTCTGGTGGTGCTAGGTAGAGGTTGCGTCTGAACCGAAGCTCGGCTTCGAAGCCCATGTGTTCCCACGTTTGCGCCGTTCGCCGGGCGCTGGAGCACAGAACCAGATCGGGCCTGAAACCACCAAAGCGTAGCCATTCGCCGATGGCTTTCGCCGATTTCTGGCCCCGCGCATTGAGCGGTCGATCCAGATCGCTGACCCCTGGGTCTGCCCAACTGGACTTGGCGTGGCGCATGACGATGAGAGTCTTCATCCCAGGAACGCCTCCATGTGGAACTGAGCATGCGCAGGGGCCTGCAGCTGTGACACGGGGCAGGCGCGTCGCACCGCGCATCCATGCTCGAGGCAGGGCGCATCAGGGGTGCTTTGGAGATAGGCCTTGCAGGTGGGTACGTCATAGCCTTCCGCCGTCAGCGCGCCCACGGGGCAGGCGGACAGGCAAGGTTGGGCGCAGGTGTCACAGGGGCGCGCGGCCTCCATGCGTTCGAGACGAGCCTGAAACTTGAGGCCACCGCGGTACGACACGTTCAGGCCCATGTCGGCCCCAACAAGGAGGTGCACCGGCGACGGCCAGGCGCGACCGCTTTCTTGAGCCCATGTGAAGAATGGGGCGGGCGGGTCTCCGAAGGGGAAAACGGGCTCGGCGTCTACGTTTGCTGCGATCTCGGTGATGACGCGCGCGCTCCAGCGATCCATGGGGTGGGCCTCGCCGTCGCAATATTCGGGGCTATCGGTGAAGATGCCCCAGAAGGACGAGGCAGGGCTCAGCAAGAGCACGCTGCCTCCTTCCTCGGGATGCACAACGCCATTCGCGGCAAGCCC
The DNA here is from genome assembly GCA_038527425.1 of Pseudomonadota bacterium. Lineage (GTDB taxonomy): Bacteria > Pseudomonadota > Alphaproteobacteria > Rhodobacterales > Rhodobacteraceae > Shimia_B. The sequence goes on along the minus strand of JBCBFV010000190.1, from coordinate 3,530 downwards.
GCATGCGGCAAGCGTGTCTTTCAGTGATGATATCGCGTCGGAAGGCATGTTGCCCCCGCAGTTTCCACCCTTAGGAGAAGGCTAAGGCCTTTTCTCATGCTCTGGCAAGCGGTGTGGCTACTTGGAGCGAATGAGAGTTCCGGCGCCGTGTTCGGTGAAGAGCTCGAGAAGACAGGCCTGAGGCGCGCGCCCGTCGAGGATCACGACGGCCCGCACGCCCCCTTCGAGGGCTGCGATGCAGGTCTCGGTTTTGGGGATCATGCCGCCCGCGATAGTGCCGTCGGCGATGAGCTTGTGGATGTCAGCCACCGTGAGGTCGGTGATGACTTCTTTGTCTTTGTTCTGCACGCCGTCGACATCGGTGAGGAGCAGCAGACGATCGGCCTTCAACGCCGCCGCGATTGCGCCGGCAGCGGTATCGCCGTTTATGTTCATAGTCTCGCCGTCGCGGCCCACGCCGAGGGGCGCGATGACAGGCACGATGTCATCGGCAAAGAGCGTTGTCAGAAGGCTCGGATCCACATCGGCGGGTTCGCCTACGAGGCCAAGCTCCGGCGCGGCAGGATCACAGGTGATGAGGCCCGCGTCCTTGCCGGAGATGCCCACCGCGCGGCCGCCTTGGGCGTTGATGGCCTGAACGATGCGCTTGTTGACGGTGCCCGACAGCACCATCTCCACCACGTTCACGGTGGCTTCATCGGTGACGCGCTTGCCGTTCACGAATTCCGACTTCACGCCGAGCTTGCCCAGCATCTCGTTGATCATGGGGCCGCCGCCGTGGACGATCACGGGGTTCACGCCAACCTGCTGCATGAGCACCACGTCGCGCGCAAAGCTCTCCATCGCCTCGGCCGAGCCCATCGCGTGGCCGCCCAGCTTGATCACAACAATCGCGCCCTCATAGCGCTGCATATACGGCAGCGCTTGGGACAGCGTGCGTGCGGTGGCGATCCAATCGTTGTTCATGTCGTCTCTGGCTTTCATATCGCGCCCGTCTAGCCCGCTACCGCGCTGTTGCCAAGCGTGCTAGCCTGATCCCATTGAAGGAGAGCATTCATGGCAGACCGGCAGAAAACACTACTTCTGACGGGCGCAAGCCGAGGGATCGGCCACGCCACCGTTAAACGGTTCTCGGCAGAAGGATGGCGGGTGCTCACCTGTTCGCGCATGGCCTTTGATCCGCGCTGCCCCTGGCCGGGCGGGGAGGACAACCATATCCAAGTCGATCTGTCGGACCCCAACATGACCGTAAAGGCGATTGAAGAAGTCCGGGAGAAGGTGAACGGCAAGCTCGATGCGCTGGTCAACAACGCGGGGATCTCGCCCAAGGGCGAGGACGGCGAACGGCTGAACACGCTAAATACGGATCTGCGCACGTGGGGGCAGGTCTTTCATGTGAACTTCTTTGCCTCCGTCATCTTGGCGCGCGGATTGCAGGAGGAGTTGGCGGCCACGAAGGGGGCAGTCGTGAACGTGACCTCCATCGCCGGGGCGCGGGTGCATCCCTTTGCGGGCGCAGCCTACGCCACGTCGAAGGCCGCCCTTGCGGCGCTGACGCGGGAGATGGCCCATGATTTTGGCCCGCTCGGCGTACGCGTGAATGCCATCGCGCCGGGGGAGGTGGAGACCTCCATCCTGTCGCCAGGCACCGAGAAGATCGTCGAGGGCCTGCCGCTGCGGCGGCTCGGGCAGCCGTCAGAGGTGGCCGATGTCATCTGGTTCTTGTGCACGCAGCAATCTAGCTACGTCACAGGCACTGAGATTGAGGTGAATGCCGGCCAGCACGTCTAAGCGGCGGCGCTAGTCCAGGTTCGCGATGATCGCGCGCAGGGTATCGATCCCGTCGCCCTTCTCGGACGAGGTGAGCACGAGCTCCGGAAAGGCGGCCGGGTGTTTTGAGAGCTTTTCGCGCACTTGCGCGAGCACCTTCTCGGTCTGGGCTGTCTTGTTCTTGTCGATCTTGGTGAGCACGGCCTGAAACGTCACGGCCGTGCTGTCGAGGAGGCGCATGATCTCCTCATCGACGGGCTTCACGCCGTGGCGCGCGTCGATCAGCACGAAGGCCCGGCGCAGGTTCACGCGCCCGGCGAGATAAGCCTTAAGAAGCCTCTGCCATTTCTCCACCACCGCCACGGGCGCGTTCGCAAAGCCGTAGCCGGGCAGGTCCACGAGGTAGCGGTCCGCGAGCGAGAAGAAGTTGATCTCCTGCGTGCGGCCGGGGGTGTTGGAGGCCCGAGCGAGGCCTTTTTGGCGGGTGAGCGCGTTTATGAGGCTCGATTTCCCGACATTGGAGCGGCCTGCGAAGCAAACCTCAACCCGGTCGCCCTCAGGCAGGCCGTCCATGGCCACAACGCCCTTCACGAAATCGGTGTGCTGGGCAAAGAGCAACCGCCCCTGTTCGAGCTCCGCCGGGTCGTCAATTTGAGCTGCGGGGAAAGAGAGCACTAGCCTACCATTTCCACTGTGTCGCCCACCACGATGGGGCCGGATTTCGTGACGCGTGCGAAGACGCCGAAATCGATGTGGCCCCAGCCTTCTTGCAAAAGATCAAGCGTAGGTGTGTCGCGGCGGCCCGTTGCGGGGTCCACCGTCGTCGCAGGGCAGCGGTCGATCCGGTCTTCGACGGCCAGTTCTGTGCCGCCGATGCGGATCGTTTTGCCGACCCATTCGAATTCTTCCCAAGGGCCCAGGCCCTCGACCCAAAGGTTGCCGCGGAAGCGTAGCGGGGACAGGTCCCGCCCGGCCTTCTGGCTCAGCGCCCGGAGGGAGCCGTGGCCGAGGATGCTGACATAGGGGTTCGGGTTGTCGGTCATGCCCTGGCCGTGCGCGGCGCTTTGGGCGCGCACGACGGAGACTGATCTGCGTGCCTCGGGCGGCATGACGGCTGAGATCCAGTCGACGATTTCCGCGCCTTGGGTGTCAGGGTCCGTGGTGAGATCCGCGAGATCAGGGTGCCGCAGGGTGAGCTGGCCCGTGCCCTCATCCAAGGTGCAGGTGACCGCCATGAGCGTGGGCACATGCGCCCCGCGCGAGAAGTTCCCGCAGCGCGCCCATTCGGAGCCGTCCGATTTGGATTTCTCATGCGCGACCGCCCAGACCCGGTCCCAGGGGAGGGTGTGGTCGGCCGTCAGCGTCACCGCCTCCAGCCGTTCCGACCCATGCGCCTTTATGGGGTGGCGGTAGATATCGGCGAGCGTGCCCATCTACTTCTTTTCAGAGGAGGCGGTGGCTTTCTTGAAGCTCGCTCGGATGTTGCCGAACACGTCGGGCTTCACGCCTTGGCTGCGCATGATGAGGTACTGCTGGGCGAAGGTGATGAGGTTGTTCGCGATCCAGTAGACGATCAGGCCGCTGGCGAAGGTGCCGAGCATGAACATGAAGACCCATGGCATCCAGGCAAAGATCATCGCTTGGGTGGGGTCGGTGGGCGCTGGGTTCAGCTTTTGCTGCAGCCACATCGAGATCCCGAGGAAGAGCGGCAGGATGCCAAGGAAGAGCAGCGCAACGATCGACCGGAGCCCGGGTCGATC
>JBCBFV010000189.1:0-5126 GCA_038527425.1 Pseudomonadota bacterium | reverse complement strand
CCCCTGAAGAGCATTGGCATGCGCCGTGCGCTGGTAGCCGCGGATCTCGTGCTCGGTCTGTGCCAGCATGATGACACCGCGCGGCGAGAACATGATGTTGTAGTTCAGGTCCTGGCTGAGGTCCTCATAGAGGCTCCGCGCCTTCTCATAGATCGCGGCAGACGGGTCCTGCAGATAGTTCGAACGGATAATCGTCGTGTTGCGACCTGTGTTGCCGCCGCCGAGCCACCCCTTCTCGATGACCGCCACGTTTTTGATGCCGTGGTTTTTGCCGAGATAATAGGCCGTGGCGAGACCGTGACCGCCCGCGCCCACGATAATGGCGTCATATTCGGACTTTGGTTCTGGCGAGCGCCACGCTCGTTCCCACCCGCTGTGGAAACGGAACGCTTCGCGCGCGACGGCAAAGGCGGAATAGCGCTTCATGTCAGAGTCCCTCCAGTTGAGCCTTCCATACCGTAGCCACGGCCCAATCCATGACTATGAGCGTCTGCCTATCGCGTGGATGCGACATGGCCGCACTCTTCCGTCGCTTGTCGAGGTGGCCTACATGGGGATCAAGGGGAAGGACGGACCTTTGATCGCATTCTGGATCATCGCTATCGGGCTGGCAGCGGCTGTCGTGATCGTGCTCGCGCGCGCGTCTGCGGATGCTGCCGTGCCAGAGGATGCTGCGCGCAAGGACGTCGAGATTTATAAGGCTCAGTTGGCCGAAGTTGAGCGTGATGTGGCGCGCGGTGTCGTCAACGAGACCGAGGCCGAAACGCTCAGAACCGAGATTGCACGACGTCTTTTGGCCGCTGACGCCGAAGCCCAGGCGCCCTCTGCGTCGGCCCAAAAGACGCCGATCTGGGCCACTTTGGCTGCCGGCGTCGGTGCCGTTGGGCTTGCGATCGGTGTCTATTTTACTGTGGGCGCCCCGGGTTACGGCGACATGCCGCTAAGCGCGCGCTTGGATGCTTTAGAAACACGAGCTGCAGAGCGCCCATCTCAAGCCGTCGCGCAGCGCGCTTTCCTTGCAACGATGGAGCGCCAGGAGCCTGAGCCACGCCACCTCGCCTTGATCGAGGAACTGCGCGCAGCCCTGGCCGAGCGCCCAAACGATCTGCGCGGCCTTGCGCTTCTTGCCCGCAACGAGGCTTTGCTCGGCAATTTCGATGCAGCGATTGCAGCGCAGGAGGCCATTCTTGCCGCCCAGGAGGTGCCCTCTGCCGCCGACTACCGAGATCTGGCGGAGCTTATGATCGTGGCCACCGGTGGATACGTCTCTCCCGAGGCGGAAGCGCTCCTCAGGCAGGCGCTCGACGGTGACAATACAGACGGCGCTTCCCTTTATTATCTGGGACTTATGCATGATCAGGCCGGTCGGCCTGACCGCGCCTTCGCGCTCTGGCAGCCGCTGCTGGAAGAGAGCCCGCCAGGCTCCCCCTGGGTGCCGCTGATCTCAGACCAGATCCCGCGCGTAGCCGAGCAGGCCGGCATTCGCTATGTCTTGCCCGAAGGACGCGGCCCCAGCGCCGCCGATATTGCCGCCGCTCAAGACATGGCGCCTGAGGAGCGCGCCGCGATGATTGAAGGCATGGTGCAAGGCTTGGCAGACCGGCTCGCCACGCAGGGTGGCCCGCCGGAAGACTGGGCCCGCCTGATCGCCGCGCAAGCCGTTCTCGGCAACCGCGAGGTGGCCCAAGCTATCCTCGGGGAGGCGCGCCAGGTCTTCGCGGACCGCGCTGAGGCGTTAACCCTCTTCGCGCGCATCGCCGCAACTCAGGGGCTCGAATGATTACCGAAGACATGGCCGCCTTTGTGGCCGCCCTCCCCCGTCACGCGCCCATTGCAGGGATCGATCTGGGTACGCATACGATTGGCGTGGCCTTATCTGACGCGCTCCACACGGTCGGCACGCCCTTGGGCACTGTGCGCCGAAAGAAGTTCACGGTGGATGCGAACGCCTTGCTCGACATGATCGGCGCGCGCGATGCAGGTGGCATCGTGCTGGGCCTGCCCCGCAATATGGACGGGACCGAAGGCCCCCGCTGCCAGGCGACCCGCGCTTTCGCGCGCAACCTTGAACGCCTGACCGACCTGCCGATGACCTTCTGGGACGAGCGGCTTTCCACGGTGGCCGCAGAACGCGCGCTGTTAGAGGCGGATACGACACGCAAACGTCGCGCCCAGATCATTGATCAGGTGGCAGCCAGCTATATCTTGCAGGGCGCGCTGGACCGCATGCGTTATCTTGGGGATGAAAATGAGTGACGACGTCTGGAGCCGGCAGGAGATCGAGAGCCCCTGCATCAAGCTTTGCTCCATCCATCCTGTAGAGAAAATCTGCGTCGGGTGCTTGCGCACGCTCGATGAAATCGGTGCGTGGTCGTCGTTCACACCCGAGGTACGCCGCCATCTGATCGATGAAGAGCTTCCCTCCCGCGCGCCCCGCCTTCGCAAGCGTCGCGGCGGCCGTCAGGACCGCGCAAACCGCGCCGTCTAAGCCTGCAGGCTCCTCACGCCGCGTTCAGCCAGTCTTGGCCTGCAAATGCCGGCCGGAAATAGGCGATCATCCGTCCCTCGGGCGGCGCCTCGCCCCCCTCTTCCCACCGCGCCACACCATGCAGCGCCAAGCGGTGCACGAAATATCCTTGCCCCGGCACCGCATGGACTGGCACCCGCTCGCATTCGTCGAAGCACCGCCGCCGCGCGGCCTGATAGATCCCGGTCAGATCGGTCGTAGACCATTTCGCAGGATCGATACCCACGAGCGCCTCTTGAAACGCGGCTCGGATGATTTCGTGACTGCCTTCCCAGATCACCATGGGGCTGGCGAGGTGACTGCAGGCCGTCAAAGGAATGCCCAGCACAAAGCTATGAGGTTCCTGCATCATGCGGCGTCTCTCGGGCCCCACAGGCAAAAGCCCATCCACATGGGCGGCATCTCGGTTCGCCCGAAAGCGGTGCGCGGCATCCGTGTCACCCACCCCTTGCTGCGGATATCCCGGATAGACAACAGAGAGCTGCCCCGCATCCCATTGGATGGGCGAACCATGGATTTTCAATGCGATATCAGCAGCTTGCCCAGATATCGCGCCGCCACCAGGAAGCGCGCCATCGGGGCCGTTCGGAAGGATGTTGACCCCTGCAAACCAAGTCTCACCGTGCCTTAGCCAGGCTGCCTTGGCGGCGGGATCCTGGGCAATCTCCGTCGCCTGCGGTAGCGCATGCTCTGCCCAGCGCTTGAGCGCATCATCCTCAAACAGCAGCCACCCACGATCTTCGAACTCGCTCATGCTCCCAAGGCCTCCCGCAACATGTTTGCCGAAACAAGAAGAAGGAAAACACCAAATCCGCGACGGAGCTGCATTGCCGGCAATCGGTGAGCGAGTGCCGCACCCCACGGTGTCGTCAGCGCGGTGACGGGAACGACAACCGCCAACGCGATTAGGTTCACGGCCCCCAACGTCAGCGGCGGCGCCGGTGCTTCAATCGTCACGAACAAGAATGCGAGAACGGACGGGGCTGCGATCGCCACGCCAAAGCCGGCGGCAGTGGCCACAGCGCGGTGCACAGGAACGTTGAAGAGGGTCATGAGCGGCACCCCGAACGACCCACCTCCAATGCCCATCAGAACGGACAAAAGCCCCACCACAGCAGCTGAAACGCGCCCACCAAGCCCGGTCGGGAAACGATCCCCCAGCCGCCATGAGCTACGTCCAAACGCCATGTAAATGCCCAGAAACGCTGCCAAAAGTGCGAAGATCATCTGCAGCGCGTTGGAGTGCAGGTTAACCGCCAGAACCACGCCAAGCGCCGCGCCGAGTGACAGAAATGGCGCCCAGGCCTTCAAGATGCTCCATTCCACCGCACCAGCGCGATTATGCGCTGCGACCGATCGCAGAGAGGTGACAATCACCGTGGCAAGCGACGTCGCCAAGCAAATCTGCATCACGTCCGGTCCCGCAAAGCCAGTGGCTCGGAAGGCGTAAAGGAACGCGATCACGAGCACGACGCCGCCGCCAACCCCAAGGAGCCCCGCTAAAATGCCGGCGAAAGCGCCCGTCGCCAGCAGCAGCCCTATGATTGAAAGTAGCGTCGCGATTTCCATTCAACGTCCTGAAATGGCGTCCAATTTCCCGGCCTGACTCAAAGGGGCACGGTCTTTAGGCTGCGGTCTGTTGCTCGATTTCCTGCCGCACAGCGTCGCGGGCGGAAAAGAGAACCTCAAGGCCAGCTCCCGTCTGGGTGGCACCCTCGGAGAGGATCCGCCGCCACGCCCGCGCGCCAGGCTGCCCCGCGAAGAGCCCCAGCATATGACGGGTGATCTGATGAAGGCCGCCCCCTTTTTGGACATGATCCGAGATATAGGATGCCATGGCGTCGACCACGTCAAAACGCGACAGCGGCGCGTGGGTTTCGCTATAGAGGCGCTGGTCCGCTTGTGCGAGGATGTCGAAAGGTTTGTGGTAGGCGGCGCGCCCGACCATCACACCATCGACCCCACGCTCGAGCGCTTCTTCCGCGGCTTCCAGGGTTTCCAAGCCCCCGTTCAGCGCGAGGCTGAGCGATGGGAATTCGGCGACCATCTGATAGACCAGTTCATAATCGAGCGGCGGGATCTCGCGATTTTCCTTTGGACTCAGTCCTTTGAGCCATGCCTTGCGTGCGTGGATTGTCGCTTGCTTGATCCCTGCTCCAGCAACCGCCGCCAGAAATTCGGGCAGAATTTCGGTCGGTTCCTGGTCGTCGACGCCGATCCGGCATTTCACGGTCACCGGGATATCGACGGACGCCTGCATGGCGGCCAGGCATTCCGCCACATGCTCTGGCCGCTTCATCAGAACCGCGCCGAACGTGCCCGACTGAACCCGGTCGGAGGGACATCCCACGTTTAGGTTCACCTCTTTGTAGCCCTCTTCCTGCGCCATGTGCGCAGCCTGCGCGAGCTCTGAGGGGCTCTCCCCCCCGAGCTGAAGCGCGACAGGATGCTCATCCTGCGAGAACTCCAACAGGTGACGTGCTCCGCCGCGAACCAATGCGCCGATGATGGCGTGGACGGATCGGCACTGCCGTTTTTTTCATCGCATGATGTCGCAGCGTACGCTCCTTTACACCGAAATGGTCACATCTGCCGCATT
>JBCBFV010000188.1:0-5130 GCA_038527425.1 Pseudomonadota bacterium | reverse complement strand
GACCCAGCGCCGTCGCGCTCGGCGGCGGCGACATGTCAGGTGTCATGGCTGTCATGGGATCTTTGAAAAGCTCAAGTCAGCTCAGATGAACTGACCGATTGCCTTCTCCCACAGCCATGCGATCGGACCAGAGCGCGCCACATCATAGGTGCCGTTCTGTCCGTCCGACATCGCCTCGAAGTCATCGTAGAAGTAATCCACGTTGGCGGTCGGGTTGTATGACTGGCCACCCAGCGTCGAGGGCGTGGCCTTGGCGGAGGCCACGATGATGCGCGCCACCTCTCGGCCAAGGTAAGCGCCCGCGATGCTGTCGACAGGGTAATGCACGCCTGCGACCGTCCGGTTCTGCGCAATGCGCTCGGCCTGCTTGAAGAGGAGCTTCTTGCGCGCCTCACCATCCGGGAAATGCGCCGGCACTGCATCGACGACAGCCGCCAGAACCGTGGCAATCGCCATGGCCTGCGTCGCGTGACCGGACGGGAACGACCCATGCCCCGGCGTCTGAATCATCGGCATCAGGCGTCCGTCGAGTTGATCAGGGCGGCGCACCGTCAGGTAGTGCTTCGGGATCGAGACCGCGAAAGAGCATAGCGTCTGCGTCAGATCGATCAGCTCGAGCACGCGGCCATGGCGAGAGGGCGTGAGGCCCAGGATGTAGGCATAGTCCCCCGCGAGCGATCCCATCTGGCCGATGATCTCGCCGCCGCGATCGGCGCGCAGGTCCATATAGTTGTCGATGTAGGTTAGCTGATCCACCAAGAGCGGCAGCGTCGGGCGGTCGAGCTTGAGCATCGTCTTGCCGCCCCAACTCAGCGTGATGTGGTCGTCCGCAGGGGTCCAGCCGTAGTTCTTCAGGAAGTCGGCGACGTAGATGAAGCCGCGGATCGGATCGGCCCAAAACTCCATCTGCTGGTCGTTGCTGCGATCATCCTCGGTGATCTTGGTTGGATCGATCGGATCCTGCCCCGCCGTGTGGCGGATCGAGACGGCAGATGTCTGTGAATTGGCAGCGCCGGGATGACCCGCGAGCCCTTGCAGGCCCTGAAGACCTTGGAGGCCCTGCAATCCTTGGAGCCCCTGCAAACCCTGAAGCCCTTGGAGGCCCTGCAGACCCTGTAATCCTTGGAGACCTTGAAGCCCCTGTAACCCTTGCAAACCTTGAAGGCCCTGAAAACCGGACATGAAATCACTCTCCCAATTGGTGGTATATTTTGTGTGTTAAGAAACGCGGTTGCGAGAAGCCTCCAAACCGCGAAGGGCTTCCACCACGAGCTGGCCAGACTTGTAGGCAGCGGCCGGGTGGTGGCGTGCGTAGGATTCCACGGAGAACTCCGGGTCCTTACGCATCATAAGGTCAAATGCATCCTGCGCCTCGTCCTTGCGATCGAGCTTATAGAGCGCTGCGATCTTGGCGCGCAGGGTCGAGGTGTGGCGGTCGTTGCGGCTGAGCGATTTATCCGCGAATTCGAGCGCCTTCTCCCAGTTCTCGGCCGCAATGTAGGCCGTGGCGGTCATGGAATGATAAAAGTAGTCGAACGGATCGATGGGCGAGAGGCGGTTGGCCAGCTCCACCGCGTTTACGGCCTCTGCCCCCTTGTCGGTGAAGGCGTCGAGCACGCCCTGCTGCAGATGGCACATCGATTCATTCGGATTGATATTGATGGCCGCCGCAAAGCGATCCTGCGCGATGTCGCTGCGGCGGATGAGCGTGTTGTTCACCGCCCCGTCCATCGTCAGGCAGAACGCGTTCTCCGGGTCGATATCCAGCGCCCGGGCCGAGGCGTCGAGGGCACGCTGAGCGTCTTCAGCGCGGTTCGTGGTCCAGCCATTGAAGACACATTTGATGTGCCAATGGGCGAGCCACGCATGGGCCTCTGCCGTCTGAGGCGCCCGGCGGATCGCCTCATTGATGATGTCGCGGCTTTCCACGAAGGAGCTCAGCCGCAACTGGTAAAGCTTAGCCACCCCCGACATCAGCAGGTGGTGGTCTTCGATATCCTTCACGCGGCGGCCTGCGGTATGCTGGATCGCCTCGGTGGCGATGGCGCGCCCGATATCGAGCACGATGCGATACTCGGCATCACTCTCCCCGCTGATGAAATCGGCAAAGGGATGGACGAAATTGCGTGTCCACAGGATGCGCCCGGTGCGGGCGTCCACGAAGTCGACATCGAGCACGACCTTGTCGGCAATCGCGCGGATCGAGCCGGTCAGAAGGTAGTCCACGCCCAGCGTGTTGCGCACCGTCGTCAGATCGAGCGAGGTCGTCGCCATTTTGCGCGCAGACAGATGCGAGATCACCGCGATCAGGCGTGACCGCGACATCGACCGGCAGATTTGCTCGGCCAGGTAATCGCCCAGCGTGGCATGGGTCTGATCCCCAAGGACCACACGGAATGGCAGGATAGATACCGTGGGCACGACGGTCTGCTCGGTGGCTGCATGGGTCGGGCCAAAGAGCGAGAAGATCTGATCAGGGTTCGACCGGATCTGATCGCGCCAGGCTTCGTAGGACGGCTCCTTGATATCGAGGCCCTCAAGGAACTCCCCCCTGCCGGGCTGACCGATGACCTGCACCCGCGACATGTCGATTTTGATCTCGGCATTGGTGGGGGCGATCAGCTGATCATAGGTCTCTTCACCCAACGTCCGCTTGATGTCGGAGAGCGCGCGCCGCAGGCTCTGTTGCCCCCCATCGTAGGAGCTTTGGCCCCAGAGCATCTGTTGAAGATGGGTACGGGTCGCGCGACCGTTGGGCGCCGTCACAAGGATGGCGAAGAGCGCTTTCTGCTTGGCGCCCACAATCTCCACGCCACTACCGGACAGCCCGCGTATCACGCAGGCACCGAACAAGGCGACTTCGACCGTTTTTGACACCACTTTTATACCGCTCCGCATCCCTCGGGCTCACAAAGGGGTAGCAGCCGAACCCGGTAACGCAAAGTCTTTCACACTTTTTTCACGCGCACCTTTGGGGGGACCATCCCTATGTTGAGCGCATGATGATTGATCGAAATATTTCCAAAGCGCCTATTTCGGATTTGGCCGACTTCTACACGCGCTGGCCCAGCTTCCGGGGCATCGTTGACGAAGTAATCGCGTGCGACGGACTTTCCCCCGACGAGCGCGAAGTCGTTGTTTGGCTTAAACGTTTGGCAGATCGGGTGGGACCGCAGGATTTAGCGGGCTCAGACGACGACGCCTTCCCTCACGATTAAGCGCCCCCGCCAGGCACAACGTGTAATCGGCCATCTATCGGCCCGGGTAGTCTGCTACCCGGGCCTATTTCTTTTCGAGTGTCAGGTGCGATCAGGGGGCAAGCCATTGCCCCGCCCAGCCGTCCGCGCGGCGGAACCGGGCCCGGCGGTGCGGGTCGGTGGCCAGTGTAACCAGCTCAATCTCGTTAAGCACGAGCGTCACACATAAAAACTTCGCTTCATTTGAGGTGCGCTCGAACGAAAGCGGGTCTTCCAACGGCGTTCCGGGCGGGGGCTCGACCCCGTACACCTCGCGTGCACCCTCGGGCATCTTTTCCCAGAGTTTCGGGTCGCCTGGCGCCAAAGAGGCCGTTGCCGCCAGCCGCAGTTGGATTTGGGAGCGTTTGTCCCACACATGCAGCGACACTCGCGGGTCAGCCATGATCTCTTCGACCTTGGCGCTGGCCTTGTCGGTGTAGAGGATGATGCGTCCGGCTTCCTTGTCGGTCTGGCGGAGCACCAATGTGCGCTGCTGCGGGCCTCGGGCTGACATCGTGGCCAACGTCGGTGTCCGGGCGTCATGCTTGGGATCATTGGCGCCCCGGATCAGCAGCGACCATGCCCGTCCGTAGACTCCGTCGAGGGTCTCAAACCATTCACTCATAGCCAGTCATCTCCAGATAGCCGGTCCCGTCGTGCGTGCCCGAAAAGCGGAAGGGACCCTCCCAATAGGCGAACACAAGATCATTCCACGCGTTTGGGTTGACAGCTGTCAACTCCACATCGACCCCCTGCGCGGGATAGGCGAAGGTCCAGGAGGTCGGAATGCGGCGCCCGTCGACGTCGGTCCAGGCGTTTGGTTCAGCCTTAAAATCCCCCGGCTGAAGTGGCGTGACACTGCCGTCCGGCGCAATCCAGCTGCCCGACTGGTAGTCGGCGTTCTGACTGTCGCGAAGCTCGAACGCCATGAGGCGGTGCCCGTCCGGGAGGGTGAAGGCGAACCAATCCCACCCCGACTGCGTGCGCCCCAGTGGTTGTGATGAGTATTCGCGGTCGAGCCACGCGGTCCCTGTCACCTGCATCAGGCCGTCCAGTGTCTCGATTTCGCCCGTGACCTCGTAGAAGGGCTGCGAGTAATAGCGGGAGGCTTGCCCCTCCGCGCTTTTCACCGAATGGCCGTCCTGCCCGTGGAAGACGAGCGGGCCCTGCGCATCAAGGGTGAGGTCGTAGGCGAACCCCTCCGCCCGCGCGGTGAGGCGTAGTTCGCCCAACGTATCGCTGCCCGACATCTCCCAATCATCAATCCAGGCCGCGAAGGGGCTGGCCGCAGCACCTGCCTGCCCCGAGCCGCCCCGCGCAAAGCGTTCTGCGGCGTAATGCGCCTCGGGCGTCGTGAGCGCGGCATGACCCATCCAGGTTTGCGGGCTCTGCCATGTGGCGTTCGCGCGGGGCTCCCGCGCCGATCGGAAAAGCGTCCATTGCACACCGTAGTCGCGGCCATCGGCACCGACGAGGTTCGCGGTGAGGTACCACCACTCAATCCGGAACGCTGGGTGGGGGCCGTGATCCTCAGGGAAGACGAACTGATCGCCCAGCACTGGCAGCGCGAACCCGTCCGCATCCTCGCCCAAACCGGCGAAGCTTTGCGCCTGTGCGAAGGAGCCAGCGACGAGGGTGAAGAGCAGGGTCAGGAGGGCCTTAACGTTCATCGGCAAAGACCTTCAGCAAACGGGACGGCGCCATCCGCCCCAGCCGCCACGCAGGCAGCGCGGCGGCCAAAAGCGCAGCCAGCAGGGCAAGTGCCAAGAGCCTGAGCCACTCCACCGGGAAGGCCAGCATCGGCAGCTTCCACCCGAAGGCCTGCACATTGACGACGCTCAGCAGCATCCACGCCACGGCCAGCCCCAAAGGCAGCGCGAAGAGGAACGTCAGC
>JBCBFV010000187.1:0-5131 GCA_038527425.1 Pseudomonadota bacterium | reverse complement strand
GAAGATCTTCGCACTCGTGGCCAAGAAGAAGGGCATGCCCCTCGAAGAGGAGGCGTTGATCTACCTTCTGGGCGAGAAATACCCCGAGATCGACAACGTCTACGCAAACTACCAGCCGGTCTTCCTGATCGACCAGATGATCTCCATCTGCGAGTTCGAGGGCATCCCCTATCAGATGACCCCGAGCCTGATCGACCGCGCCTGGGCGAACATGTTTGTGCGTGAAGAACTCATTGAGCACTAACGCCAAATCGCAAATGCGCGAGTTCTCGCGCCATCCGGTTGCGCGGCTTCTGAGGTATAGTATAACCCGTTAACCAATTTTTTGGAGCTCTGGTCTTGGACCTCATTACGCAACTGCGCCAACGTGTTTTTGACTTTCAGAACCTGGGCATCTGGGTTCTGAGCTCGGCCGTTGCTGGGTATATGGGACCCTTCGGCACCTACCTCATGTTCGACACGCTGGAGCGTACGGTTCTGTGGGCCTGCATCGTGGGCTGGGGCTTGCTGATCATTGCGGTGTCCATGTCCATCGCCGACACGTACATGCCGGACCTCACCTACAAGCAGGAGGAACTTGGACGCCTTGCGATCATGCCTCCTATCGTGGTCCTTCCCATGTATCCGGTTGTCGAGGCCTATATCGCACCGCTTCCGATCCCTGTGGGGCCTTGGGAGGCTGTGCTCGCCTGTTATCTCTTGGGCGGCATTATCACCTGCGCGCGTTTTGCGATCACAACTGATGGTGATGAGCCGGTAGAAGAGGCCGCTTTGGAGCCTGCACCACGTCTCGCCAAACGTCTCCCCGAGGGAACGGCAGGGCCGATCTTGCGTCTTTCGGGCAAAGATCACTTCGTAGAGGTCGTCACCCCGTGCGGCAGGCACGACGTGCGCATGAGGCTCGCTGATGCCGTTGAAGAGATGGATGGGGTAGAAGGCTTCTTCACCCACCGGTCTCACTGGGTCGCCCGTGAAGCGATCCAGAATGTCGAACGCAAGGGTGGCAAGCACTACGTTGTCAGCTCCGACGAGGAGCGCATTCCCGTCAGCCGCGGGAAGCTGCCAGAGCTCGAGCAAGCGGGCCTGATTTAGCGCGGCATCGGAATGACATGGGCCTGTTTGCCCGTCAGCACCGCGCAAGCCCCTGGCAACATCAGTGAGTTAAGCGCCACATCGTCAGAGCGAAGCCCGCCCGTATAGGTGCCATAAGCCGGCATGATGACCCGCGCCTCGTCGTAGAGGAAACAGGCCCGCGTGATGACCCTGCCCCGTGCATGAAGCCGCGCCTTCGGATGGTAGTGGCCACTGATCTCGCCTGTCGCGCCCTCTTCGGCGATGTGGCGAAAGGTCAGCGCGCCGGTTGCAAGCTCAGCCAGATGGGTGCCGCCAAAGTCCACCGGACCGGGATCGTGGTTGCCTTCGATCCAGATCCAGCGCCGCCCTGCTTGCAATCGCGCGAGCCACAGGCGCTCTTCTTCGTCGAGGCTTTGCGCGGCGGCGAGGTCGTCAAAGCTATCGCCGAGGCACACAACAGTCTTGGCCTCGGTCTGTGCGATGTCGCTTTCGAGGCGCGAAAGCGTGTCGCGCGTCTCGTAGGGCGGAAACATTGCCCCGGTGCGGCGCGCAATCCGTTCAGATTTGCCAAGGTGCAGATCTGAAACAATCAGCATGTTCTCAGCGGGCCAATAAAGCGCGCCCGAAGCGCGGGCTTCCAGAGCGGCACCCGCCAGTGAGAATTCATGTCTGTTCATGGTGTGTTCTTCGCGCGTTATGAGCTGAGGCGCAAGAAGTGGATTTGAGCTATGGGTGGAACCAAGGGCGTAGCCCGCCGCCCAATCGCCGGGCCGCCCCCACGGCACAGCGATGCCGCAAGACAGTACGCTCTTCGGAAGAGAGGAGCCTTGCAGCGGACATAAAGTGCCTCGAAGCGAGATGGTTCGCCGCGCCGCGGCCCGTCAATCGGGCTCTAAAACGGAACAGCCCAGCGTTTCTCCTTGGGTTTGTCGATGTCCTCGAGGCCCGCCGTCTCCATCAACCGCTCCGCCTCCTCGGCCATGAGCCTTTCATCTGCGAGGCCCTTCACCGGCACGCGCCCCGCCTCAAGGAAAAGTGGCGCGGCGAGGGGCGTCACCCGCGACAGCACACGGTGATCGATCCGGTCCCCCACCCTCTCCAGCATCTCCTCGATGCGGCCGAAGTCGACAAGACCGCGCGTCGCCTCCTCCCGCGTGATCTGCATGAGCACGTGGTCAGGATCGTATTTCAGCAGCGTGTCATAGAGGATGTCGGACGAAAACGTCGCCTGCCGCCCCGTCTTGCGTGACTGGGGCGAGTTCCGCTCGATCAGCCCCGCGATATTGGCCGAAGCCTTGAACGTCCGCTTCATCACCGCGTTCCCGGCAAGCCATGTCTCGAGCCCCTCAACGAGCCCCTCGCGCGAGAAGAGAGGCGCGGGGTCGGTCACACTATCAAGCGACCAGATGAGCGTGGCGTAATCCGTCGCCACAAAGCCCATTGGCCCAAGGCCGGCCTCCTCCATCCGCTGCGTCACCAGAAGCCCCAGCGTCTGCATCGCATTGCGCCCGGCAAAGCCGTAAACGACCGTCTGCGCGCGCCCGTCATGGGGGAAGCTCTCAACCAGCAAGCGGTCGGCCTCCGGCAGCTTCGAGACCTCGCGCTGAAGCTTCAGCCAATCGCGGGTGTGGCCGGGGAGCTCGGGCCAATCCTCCTCCTGGAACATGCGCAGGATACGATGGGTCAGCCGGGTCGATGTGGCGAATTTTGTGCCCAGGAACGTCGCAATCTTTGGCTTATCAGAGGCGCGGCGCGTGACCTCCACGGTCATCTCCCGCAGCCCCTCGTAGCGCACGATTTGCCCGCCGATGAGAAAGGTGTCGCCGGGGGTGAGAGTAGCTGCGAACCCCTCCTCCACCTCTCCCAAAGGTTTGCCACCGCCACGGTTCTTCAAGCGCACCTTTAGCGTATCGGTATCCTGGATCGTGCCGATGTTCATCCGGATACGTTGCGCCGCGCGGGGGTCGCGCAGCTCCCACAAACCGTCCTCGCGCTTCTTGAGGCGCTGCCAGCGGTCATAAGCCCTCAGCGCGTAGCCGCCCGTGGCGCAGAAATCGAGGCAGGCCTCGAACTCCTCCCACGCTAGACCCGAAAACGCCCCGGCAGAGCGCATCTGATCATAGAGTGCCACATCGTCGAAAGGCCCCGCACAAGCCGCTATCAGGATGTGCTGACAAAGAACGTCGCGCGGCCCTGCCCCGCGCCCATCACCGTCGAGATCATGCTCCGCCACCGCCGCCAAAGCCGCGATGCATTCGACCACCTCAAACCGGTTCGCAGGGACAAGCAGCGCTTTGGAGGGCGCATTGTAGCGGTGGTTCGCCCGCCCGATCCGCTGCACCAGCCGCTTCACGTTCTTCGGCGCCCCCACCTGGATCACCAGATCCACATCCCCCCAGTCGATCCCGAGGTCGAGTGATCCGGTGCAGACAATCGCCCTGAGCGACCCCTCCACCATCGCCGCTTCCACCTTCTGCCGCTGCTCCTTGGAGAGAGAGCCATGATGGATGCCAATCGGCAGCGCCTCTTCATTGGCAAGCCAAAGGTTGTGAAAGAAAAGCTCCGCCTGCGCGCGGGTGTTGTGAAAGATCAGCGTGATCTTGTGCTTTTTGACCTCTTCCAGGATCGCCGGGATCGCGTACTTCCCACCGCCGCCGGACCAGGGCGGAAGCTCCTCAGTTTCAAGCATCGCGATGTCGGCTGGCGGGCCTGGATCGGCCTGCAGGATCTCGCAGGGCTCAGGGTGTTTGGCGAGGAACGTCGCGATGGCCTCCGGGTCTTCCACCGTGGCCGACAGACCCACCCGGCGGATACCCGGCACAATGGCCTCCAAAGCCGCCAGCGCGAGCATCAGCTGATCGCCGCGCTTTGACTCCGAGAGCGCGTGGATCTCATCCACCACGATGCGCTTGAGCCCCTGAAACATGCGCGGCGCGTCCTCATAAGACGTCAGCAGCGCCAGCGATTCAGGCGTCGTCAGCAGAATCTGCGGCGGGTCTACGCGCTGGCGCTTCTTCTGCGTGGCGGTGGTATCGCCCGTGCGATCCTCAATCCGGATATCGAGCCCGATCTCCTCAACCGGCGTGCGCAGGTTGCGTTTGATGTCGGCCGCGAGCGCCTTCAGCGGCGAGACATAGAGCGTATGGAGCCCCTCATGCGGCGCCCGCGCAAGGTCCGCGAGCGTCGGCAGAAACCCCGCCAGCGTCTTCCCCCCGCCCGTGGGCGCAATGAGCAAGGTCGCAGGCGCCTCCGCCCGTTCCAGCATGGCGCGCTGATGCGGATGCGGGGTCCAGCCCTTGGCGCTGAACCAGCTCTCTATCTTCTCGGGAAGCTCCATGACCCCAGACGTAGAGCCCGGGGCCAAGGAAGGCTAGGCCGTGAGGCCTTCTGGCTCAGCCAGACCATTCGCACGGCAGCACGCCGTGACGGTGTTGGCCAAAAGGCAGGCGATCGTCATGGGTCCGACACCGCCCGGCACGGGCGTGATGGCGCCCGCAACAGCAGCCGCGCTTTCGTAATGCACGTCACCCACGAGGCGCGTCTTGCCTTCGCCCTTCTCAGGCGCGTCGATCCGGTTAATGCCCACATCGATCACCGTGGCACCGGGCTTGATCCAGTCGCCGGGCACCATCTCCGGGCGACCCACTGCCGCCACGACCACATCCGCACCGCGCACGACCTCAGGCAGGTCCTTCGTCCGCGAATGCGCGATCGTCACCGTGCAGCTATCGCCCAAGAGAAGCTGCGCCATGGGCTTACCCACGATGTTCGAACGCCCGATGACCACGGCATTAAGTCCGCTCAGCGATCCATGGTGGTCCCGCAGCATCATGAGACAGCCGAGCGGGGTGCAGGGCACCATGCTCTTCTGACCCGTGCCCAACAGACCAACGTTGGAAATGTGGAACCCGTCCACATCCTTCGCCGGATCGATGGAGTTGATCACCAGATCCTCATCAAGATGCTTGGGCAGCGGCAATTGCACGAGAATGCCATGCACCTCGGGGTCGTTGTTCAACTGATCGATCAGCGCCAGCAGATCGGCCTCCGCCGTATC
>JBCBFV010000186.1:0-5145 GCA_038527425.1 Pseudomonadota bacterium | reverse complement strand
CGAAATTCCTGAAGGGTTCGGCGGAGAACGGGGTTGATAAGGCCAAGGCGGAAGAGACCTGGGCGCTGCTCGACAAGTTCGCGAACTACGGCTTCAACAAGTCCCACGCCGCCGCTTATGCGGTGGTGAGCTATCAGACGGCTTGGCTCAAAGCCAACCACCCGGTGGAGTTCATGGCCGGCGTCATGAACTGCGATTTGCACCTGACCGAGAAGCTCGCCGTTTATTTCAACGAGGTCCGCAAAACGATGGCGTTGCCCTACACGCCGCCCTGCGTGAACCGGTCTGAGGCGACGTTTGACGTGCACCAAGGCGCTCTCGTCTACGCGCTGGGCGCGCTGAAGAATGTGGGCGTTGAAGCGATGCGCCTCGTGACCGAGGGGCGGGGTGACAAGCCGTTCGCCACGCTCTTTGATTTCGCCCGCCGTGTGGACCTCAAGCGCGTGGGTAAGCGCCCGTTGGAAATGCTGGCCCGCGCGGGTGCCTTCGACATGCTCGATCCCAACCGGCGCCGGGTGTTTGAAAGCCTCGATGCGCTGTCAGCCTATTCAGCGGCGATCTTTGATCAGAAAGCCTCGAACCAGGTGTCGCTCTTTGGCGAGGCGGGCGATGATCTGCCCGAGCCACGCCTGTCACCCGCCGACGATTGGCTCCCTGCGGAGCGTTTGGCCGAGGAATTTGCCGCCATTGGTTTTTACCTCTCTGGCCATCCGCTCGACGACTACATGGGACCGTTGAAGCGCACCGGCGTGAAGACGCTCGATGATCTGACCGAGGAAGCAGGCCGCAAGGGTGCCATGGTGGGCAAACTCGCGGGTACTGTGAGTGGCCGCCAAGAACGGAAGTCCGCGCGCGGGAACAGGTTTGCGTTCGTCCAGCTCTCCGACCCGACGGGGGCCTACGAGGTAACTATGTTCTCCGACACGCTGGAGACGGCGCGGGAACATCTGGAATCGGGCTCGAAGGTAGTGGTTCAGGTTGAGGCGACGATGGAGGCTGACCAGCTGAAGCTTCTGGGTCGCTCGGTGACGCCTATTGATAGCGCCGTGGCACAGGCGGGAGCCTCAGGCCTCAAGGTGTTTGTGGAGGATACAGCGGCGGTGCCCTCGGTTGCAGGCGTGTTCGAAGGCCTCAAAGAAGCTGCCGCACGCGGCGCCAAGGGCCCCATTCGGTTCTGCCTCATGGATCCTGCGCTGCCGGGCGAAGTAGAGCTCGATCTGGGCCGTGATTTCCCGGTGTCGCCGCAGGTGAAGCAGGCGATCAAGTCGCTGCCGGGCGTTTTGATGGTGGAAGAGCTGTGAAGCGCGCCCTGATCCTGTGCTGCCTTTTGGCAGCCTGCGACGGCATCGATTTCGAACTCGTCGACGGCCCGCTCCCGGAAAATGCTGCATCCATCGCCGCCGCACCGGACCCCGTTGAAGAAGACCCCGTTGAGGACGGCGAGGCGACGGACGAGAGGACCGCCGCAGAGGAAGCGACCCCGCCTCGCGGGCTGCTGGGCCGCTTCATTGCACGGCGCGCAGAGCGCGCAGCCGCGCTTGAAGCGGTCGAAGACGCGGTGGAAGAGGCCGTCACCGGTGAAACCCCTGAGGTTGCAGCAGAAGAGCCTGCGACCGACGAGGTGCCTGCCGATGTCGAAGAAGAGACCGCCGAAGTGTCGCCACCCGCTGAAACGATTGAAGCCCAAGCAGCGGCCCCAATTCGCGCCGGCTTCTTTGCTTCCTTGCTCAATCGACGCGCGCCACGCGAGGCTGCGATCGTCGCCCCGGGTACGGATCTAAGCTATGGCGTGGTCGTGTCCTCTTGCGGGACGCCGCGCAGCGAGCTTGGCACCGAGGTGTCGAGGTTCCCGGACCGTGGCTCGGGCTACCGCCTCTACGACACCGACCCGTCGTCTACAGTTCTCAGGAATCACTACATCACTGGTTTCCGAGACGGGTGCCCGCGCCGCTTCGTGGCCGCCTTGGCCATCTTTGGCGGTGTTCAGGCTTACGAGACGACGCGTTACGAGGACGGGCGCAACACGACCACCGTCACCGAGACGGACCGCCTTTATAAGCAGATCAGGCGCCGCGTTTGCGGGGTGCCCGTGGGGACAGAATGCCCCGAACGACGCTTCGAAAAGCTAGGGCGTGACGCCGTCTTCGTGAGCGTCTATGAGCGCTTCGGCACGGCACCGACGTGGGCAGATATGTTGATCTACGACGGCGAGGTCGCGGCCAAGGATTTCAAGTCGATACGCTGATTGCGCTTGCCATTGGGCGCGGGAAAGCAATGTTCGCCTGACGAACTGGGAGAGACGCCATGAAGGGCATCATGATTTGCGGCCACGGCAGCCGCGCAAAGATCGCAGAAGAGGAGTTCGCCCTCCTCGCGAAGGGCCTGAAGGCGCGCTATCCGGACATGCCGGTAGAATACGGCTTTCTGGAATATTCGGCGCCCAACATTCACATGGGGCTGGACCGTTTGCGCGATGCAGGCGTGACCGAGATCCTCGCCGTTCCCGGTATGCTCTTTGCTGCGACACACGCCAAGAACGACATCCCCTCGGTTCTGACGACCTATCAGGAGAAGAACCCCGGCCTGACCGTTAGCTATGGCCGCGAACTCGGCCTGCATCCTCAGATGATTGCCGCTTTCGAGGCGCGGATCCTTGAGGCGATGGGCGTCGACCACGTCCACGACGGCGATCTCTACGACACGATGCTCGTCGTCGTGGGCCGCGGCACCTCTGACACGCTGGCCAATGCAGAGGCCGCCCGACTGACGCGGATCGTGTGCGAGAACATGGGCTTCGGCTGGTCCGAGACCGTCTATTCCGGCGTGACCTATCCGTCGGTAGGGCAGGGCCTCGAGATGGCGATGAAGCTCGGCTTCAAGAAAGTGGTCGTGGCGCCGTATTTCCTGTTCTCAGGGCGTCTCATTGACCGCATCTACGGATATGTGGACCGCGTGGCCGAGGTGCATCCCGACGTGACCTTCCTCAAGGCGCATTACCTCGCCGATCAGGCCCATGTCATCGACACCTTCATGGAGCGCATCAAAGAGGCTGACACAGGCGTCATGGAAGACGACCGCGATCTGATGGCCTCTTTCAAAGAGCGTTTGGCCAAGGGTGAAGTGGACGTGCACCACCACCACGCCGAATACCGCGACCCCGATGATGATGAGGCGCCCGGCCACAGCCATGACCACGATCATGACCATGATCACGGGCACTCGCACGGGCACGGGCATCACCATCATCACCATGGACACGGCCACGATCACTCTCATGGCCACAGCCACGGCGTCTATCGTCACATCGCGCACCCGCAGGGGCCACGCACGATGATCGATGAAGGCGTGTGCTGCTGCTTTATGAGCCAGTTCCCGCAGGAAGTGATCGATGAGGAGCGTGCCAAGCACGAAGGTCGCCCGCATCTGACCACTGCGGACGTGCACCCGCGTTAGTAGTGCGGGGGCGTCTCGTCGCCGAGGATCACGCCGCCATCCGCCTCGCGGGCGGCTTCGCGCTCCATCAACATGGCGACCTTGCGCTTGAGCACCGCGATGTCGCCATCCTGGCGCGCAACAATCTCGTTTAGATCGTCGACAAGGCGCTCCAAGTGGGCCAGCTTTTCCTCGATTTCGTTCATGGGCGCGTCCTGCCACGCGTAAGCCGGTTTGCCAAGTCGCGCGCACGCCGCTAAAGGCAGCCTCGCTGGAGGATCAGATGGCAAAGCAGAAAAAAGCCCCAAAGCCCAAGGCGCAAACGCCAAAGGGTTTCCGCGATTATTTCGGAGCCGAGGTGACGGAGCGTGCAGCAATGCTCGCCAAGATCGCTGAGGTCTATCATCGCTACGGGTTCGACGCTTTGGAGACTTCGGCCGTGGAAACGGTGGAAGCGCTGGGTAAATTCCTGCCGGATGTGGATCGGCCGAATGAGGGTGTCTTTGCGTGGCAGGAGGAAGACAGCGATTGGGTGGCGCTGCGCTATGACATGACGGCGCCTCTCGCGCGGGTCTATGCGCAGTATCGCAATGACCTGCCGACACCCTATCGCCGCTATGCGATGGGTCCGGTGTGGCGCAATGAAAAGCCCGGACCAGGACGCTATCGTCAGTTTTATCAATGTGATGCGGATACCGTGGGCACGGCCTCCATGGCTGCCGATGCCGAGATTTGCGCGATGCTGTCGGACACGCTCGAGGCCGTGGGCATCCCGCGCGGCGATTACGTGATCCGGGTGAACAACCGCAAAGTATTGAATGGCGTCATGGAGGTTGCGGGCCTGTCAGGCGACGATAAAGAAGCCGAGCGTGGCATCGTTCTGCGCGCGATCGACAAGCTTGATCGCCTGGGTCCTGGCGGCGTGCGGGCCCTGCTGGGCGAAGGTCGCAAGGACGAAAGCGGTGACTTCACCAAGGGGGCAGGGTTAAGCGAGGCTCAGATCGCGCCGATCGTCGCCTTCCTTGAAATTGGTCTGAGCGTGAGCGCGCCCGGTGGAAACACCGGGCAGCCCCCGACCTCCCCCCGGGAGGGGGCTTCCGCCCCCACCCAGGTCGCGGGCAGCCCTGAGGGCACGATTGCGGCGCTCCGTGCGCTGGTCGAGGATACACAGATTGGCCTCCAAGGCGTGGCTGAACTCGAACAGATTGCTGATCTCCTCGCAGCGCAGGGCTACGGGCCCGATCGCATCGTGATCGACCCCTCCGTCGTGCGCGGGCTGGGGTATTACACCGGCCCCGTCTACGAAGCGGAGCTGACCTTCGATGTGCAGAACGAAAAGGGCCAGACGGTCCAGTTCGGCTCTGTTGCGGGTGGCGGGCGCTACGACGACCTCGTGAAGCGCTTCACGGGTCAGGAAGTGCCAGCGACCGGCGTCTCCATCGGGGTGGACCGCCTTCTGGCGGCACTGCGCTCAAAGGGGCGCACAACTGGTGAGGCCGAGGGGCCCGTCGTCGTCACCGTAATGGATCGCGATCGCATGGCTGAATATCAGAAAATGGTGGCGGAGCTTCGGAGTGCGAGCATCCGCGCGGAGGTCTACCTCGGCAATCCGAAGAACTTCGGGAACCAGATGAAATACGCGGACCGTCGGGGCTCCCTCGTGGCGGTCATTCAAGGGTCTGACGAAGCGGACCGCGATGTTGTCCAGCTCAA
>JBCBFV010000185.1:0-5147 GCA_038527425.1 Pseudomonadota bacterium | reverse complement strand
GACGTGGGAGAGCGCTTTTTTCAGCGGCCATAGGTCGGCTGCCGCGCCACGGATGACGCGCTTACCGTCCCAGGCGGAGCTGTAGAGCCCCTCAGGCAGATCAATCGCGCGGTCTTCGGCGTCGTCCGCATGGTAGATCACGGTGGCAAAGGCGCGCGAGTCACCAAGCCCTGCAGCACGCCCCATCAGCTCTTGATCGAGATGCAGCGCGTCTACCCATTCAGGCGCGCCGTCGCTCCATAGCTCACGCCGGTCGCGCAGGGTGAACTGGCTCAGCGTCTCGCCCATGGCCGCACGGCCCAGCACGACGATTTCGAGCGCAAGCACCCGCGCACCGGGCGCCGCTTCGATCATCGTACGGCGGCTCAGATGCGATGTCTCAAAAAGAATTGTCTCCTGCGGCAACCAGAAGAGCGTTGCCCCCTCGCCCACGCGCAGCGTCACGTCCACGTTGGCGGCGGCCCCTGTCGAGGCATAGGCGCGCTCAGCCGTTTGCGTCGTTGCCATCAAGGCGCCGCCCGCGACCGAAGCATCGAAACTGAAGGTGTCCCCACCCGTCAGACCACCTGCTGTGTTGAGAAAAACCGCCTCGGGCATGTCGCGGTAGGTGGCGGGCAGCATCACTTTCCCGGAGCCTGATTGAGCGAGGTCTCTTAGCTTACCCTGCTCGAATGAGACGCGTGCGACACCGCGCGCGCGCTGCATGCTGTCAGTGCTGAGATCGAACATGCGCCCCCCGTCTTCGCGACAATCTAGGCCGTGAAGCGGTGAGCTCGCAACGTTCAACCGCCCGTTTTGCGCTCTCAAAAAGCGCGAGTGCCCAAAAATTGCGCATTCGGCCCATGGCGGCGCTGGCGCATCCGCGCTAAGCCGCGCCCATGGAAGAGATCACGCTGCGCCGCCCCGACGATTACCACGTTCACTTTCGCGACGGCGACATCCTGCAGGCTGTTCTGCCCGAGACCGCCCGCCACTTTGGCCGTGCGATCGTGATGCCGAACCTCGTGCCGCCTGTGGTGACCGGGCAAGACGCTGCCGGGTACCGCGCGCGCATCATGGCGGCGCTTCCGCCTGAGATGTCCTTTGAGCCGCTGATGACGCTCTATCTCACCGAGGACACCGATCCCAACGACCTCGCCGCAGCCCATGCCGCCGGGATCGTAACGGCGGCGAAGCTCTACCCCGCAGGGGCCACGACGAACTCCGCCTCAGGCGTCCGCGATTTCGAGAAGATCATCCCGGTGCTGGAGAAGATGGCAGAGATCGGCATGCCCATGTGCGTGCATGGCGAGGTGACGGACCCCGCGATCGACATCTTCGACCGCGAGGCGACCTTTATCGACCGCGTGCTCGACCCCGTGCGCAAACGTGTGCCGGGCCTCAAGGTCATCATGGAGCACATCACTACCGCCGAGGCCGTGGCCTATGTTGCAAGCGCGGGCGCCAATCTGGCCGCAACGATCACCACGCACCATCTGATGATCAACCGCAATGCGCTCTTCAAAGGGGGCATCCGTCCGCATTACTTCTGCCTGCCCATCGCCAAGCGCGAAAGCCACCGCCGCGCGCTCGTGAAGGCCGCGACCTCCGGCGACAAACGCTTCTTCCTCGGCACAGACAGCGCGCCCCATGTGGACGCCGCGAAGGAGACTGGCTGCGGCTGCGCGGGCGTCTTCTCGGCCACGAACACGATGAGCTGCCTCGCCCAGGTTTTCGACGCTGCCGGCGCCCTTGATCAGCTGGAGGCCTTCACCTCGCTGAATGGGCCGCGTTACTACGGCCTCGAGCCCCATGAGGAGACGATCACACTGCGCAAGGAGGCCCCGCGCTTCCCGCAGCACATCGCCTCCAAAGCCGGGCCGATCACCCTCTTTGACCCCGAGGTCGACCTTCAGTGGCGCGTCGTCTGACACGCAGAACAAAACAACAAGCAAGGGATGGATGAGATGAGCAGCTTTACCTCGAAAAAAGAAATCGCTCGGCTGACAGCGCGGATGCTGCTCGAGATCGAGGCCGTGAACTTCCGTCCCGAAGATCCCTACATCCTGACCTCGGGCAAACCCTCGCCGTCCTACATCGATTGCCGCAAGCCGATCTCTTCACCTCGCATCCGCAGCACGATGATGGACTTCATGGTGACCACGGTCATGCGCGATGCGGGCTTTGAAGCCTTCGACAATATCGCGGGCGGTGAGACGGCGGGCATGCCCTACGCGGCCCTCGTGGCCGAGCGCATGGGTCTGCCCATGACCTACGTCCGCAAGAAGCCCAAAGGGCACGGCCGGGGCGCGCGGATCGAAGGCGACATGTCCGAGGGTCAGCGCGTGCTGCTGGTCGAAGACCTCACCACCGACGGCGGCTCCAAACTGGGCTTCGTGGATGCGATCCGCGAGACGGGTGCAAGCTGCGCGCATACGGCGGTAATCTTCTACTACGACATCTTCCCGGAGACGAAGAACGTGCTCGGCGACCACGGCGTGACGCTGCATTATCTTTGCACCTGGTGGGACGTTTTGACTGAGGCGCGTGAGCAAAAGGCATTCACCAACGAGACCCTTGAAGAGGTTGAGAAATTCCTTAACGCGCCTGCTGAATGGCAAGCCGCGCGGATGTAAATCTTCGAGATTTCCACAGGAAATTTTACTCCCGGTTGCGTGGATAAGTCCGTGATTCCTCGAAGGCCGGATCGCCTATATTGGGTTCACCATGCGCCCAAGGCCCACATCTTGATTGTTTGAACAGCGTTTTTGTGTCATACCCCAACCTATGGACAGGGTTATTCACAGACTTGTTCCACCTTCCCATGGCTGGCCGGGACCGTTAATCACTTGGCCTCAAGGGAGTACATCATGAATGAGATCGCAAAGCTGACGGGCGCGGTAGAAGCCGCACCCGCAGATCAGCTACCGCATTCCATTGAGGCCGAGCAGCAGCTTCTGGGTGCGATCCTAACCAACAACGACCTGTACGATCGTGTCGCGTCCGTCATTGGGCCCGAGCATTTCTATGACCCGGTGCATGCTCGCATCTGGGAAACGGCGGCTGCGCGCATCACCAAGAATGCGCTGGCCTCGCCGGTGACGCTCAAAGCGTTTCTCGAAGATGATGAGGGGCTGAAGGAACTGGGAGGGCCGGCCTATCTGGCACGCCTCGCGGGTGCCGCGATCTCGGCCTTCGCGGCCCGTGACTACGCTCAGATGATCTATGATCTCGCCATCCGGCGGGAACTTATCGCCGTGGGCAACGACATCGCCGACCGCGCGCAGCGGATGGATGTGGCCTCCGAGCCCAAAGAACAGATCGTGCTGGCCGAACAGACGCTCTACCAGCTCGCCGAACAGGGTCAGTCCGACACCGGGTTCCAATCGTTTCTGAAAGCCGTCACCGACGCCGTTCAGGTCGCCAACGCGGCCTACCAGCGTGACGGTGGCCTTGCCGGGGTCTCTACGGGCCTCATCGACATGGATAAGAAGCTCGGTGGCCTTCACCGCTCTGACCTTCTGATCCTTGCGGGTCGTCCCTCCATGGGGAAGACATCGCTTGCCACCAACATCGCCTACAACATCGCCAAGGCCTACAAGAAGGGCCTGACCCATGACGGCCAAGAGGGGGCCGTAAATGGGGGCGTCGTAGGTTTCTATTCACTGGAAATGAGCGCAGAGCAGCTTGCCGCGCGGATTCTGTCGGAGGCGGCTGAAATCCCGTCCGAGCAGATCCGCAAGGGCGACATGACCGAAGGGGAATTCCGCCGCTTCGTCGAAGCCGCAAAGCAACTCGAATCCTGCCCGCTATTCATCGACGACACCCCTGCTCTGCCGATCAGCCAACTGGCGGCACGGGCACGGCGGCTCAAACGCACGCACGGTCTGGATGTCCTGATCGTGGACTACCTTCAGCTCGTGAGACCTGCGACGGCCAAAGACAGCCGTGTGAACGAGGTCTCCGAGATCACGCAGGGTCTGAAAGCGATTGCGAAAGAGCTCGATATCCCGGTGATAGCCCTCTCCCAGCTGTCCCGTCAGGTCGAGTCGCGCGATGATAAGCGCCCGCAGCTTTCAGACCTGCGTGAATCTGGTTCGATCGAGCAGGATGCCGACGTGGTGATGTTTGTGTTCCGCGAGGAATACTATGCCGAGCGGGAAAAGCCCTCGGACGACCGCCTCGACGAAATGGCTGCCTGGCAGGAGAGGATGGACCGCCTGCATGGTAAGGCCGAGGTCATCATCGGCAAGCAGCGTCACGGCCCCATTGGAACCGTGGATCTGAGCTTTGAGGGTCGCTTCACTCGCTTTGGCAACCTCGCCCGCGATTATCAGCGCGAGCAAGGTGGGGACTTCTGATCTGACGTGTCTGGGCCGCGGTCTCTCACCCGTCGCGATGCGCTGGCGCTGGGCGCAGCGGCCTCCGTTGCCGGAATGCCCCTAGGCGCAGCAAGCGGCTGGAAAGTTCCAGCCGAGGACGCACCTCACCGTGCCACCTACATGCAATGGCCCGTCTCGCGGCGCGTCTATGGTTATGATGGCTTCCTCGATGATGTTCAGGCCACGATCGCCCGCGCGGCCAATGCCATTGCGGAGTTCGAACCGGTCATCTTGCTGGCCGACCGCGACGACCATGCAGGCGCGCGGCGCCTCGTTTCAAGTGGCGTCGAGCTTTGGGACGTCCCGACCGAGGACCTTTGGGCGCGGGACGCGGGCCCCCTCTTTGCGACAAACGGCGTGGATATGCGGGTGCAGTCCCTCAACTTCAATGGCTGGGGCGGCAAGCAGGTCCACCGCCGGGACAGCCGAATCGCTGGCCGCGTGGCGGAGATCTTGGACCTGACCCTTGCGCCCTCGCCCCTCGTTGGCGAGCCGGGCGGCGTCGATCACCACGGCGACACGCTGATCGCGCATGAGAGCTCGTGGCTCATCAACAACCGCAATCCGGGCATAGATCTTACGGAGATCACCGAGCATCTGAACGCCGCCTATGGCACGAGCCGCGTGATCTGGGCGCCGGGCCTCGCGGGCCAGGACATCACCGATTACCACATCGACAGCCTCGCCCGCCTCACAGCGCCCGGTCGCGTGCTCATTAACCTGCCCGATGAACCCGATCCGCGCGACCCGTTCCATCAGGCCGCGCTGGAGACCCATGATATCCTG
>JBCBFV010000184.1:0-5181 GCA_038527425.1 Pseudomonadota bacterium | reverse complement strand
CGCGGGACTGCGCCTCGAGCGACTTGCGCATCTTGCCGAAGGCCGCGGCCTCAAGCTGACGCACACGCTCTTTGGACAGGCCGAGCTCGTTGCCCAGCGATTCCAACGTGCGAGGATCATCGCGCAGCTTACGCTCGCGGACGATGAACTGTTCGCGCTCGTTCAGTGCGGAAAGCGCTGTCACCAGCCAGCCGCGCAGCGTGTCGACATCGTGATCATGGGCCACCGTCTCGGCTGCCTGCTCACGATCGTCTTCGAGAGCGTCGATCCACTCCCGGCCCTCTTCATCAGTGGACTGTGTCGCATTGAGCGAAAAGTCGGAGCCCGCGAGGCGGCCTTCCATCATCTCAACGTCATGAAGAGGTACACCCACCTCGGTAGCAATCATTTGGCGCAGCTGGTGGCGATCAAGGTTTTCGCCCGACGATGCCGCCTCCCGCTCCAGACGGGCCTGAACCCGGCGCATGTTGAAGAAAAGCGATTTCTGCGACGAAGTGGACCCCGTCCGCACCATCGACCAGTTCCGCATCACGTAGTCCTGGATCGACGCTTTGATCCACCAAACCGCGTAGGTCGAGAAGCGCACGCCGCGATCCGGGTCGAACTTGTCCGCCGCCTTCATGAGGCCTAGCCCAGCCTCCTGAATGAGGTCGTTCATCGGTGCGCCGTAGCGCTTGAACTTGGCGGCCATCGAGATCGCCAGTCGCATGTAAGCTGTGATCAGGCGATGCAGGCTTTCTTCGCAACGCTCGTCTCTCCAAGCGTATGCGAGGCGCAGTTCTGTCTCTGCATCGAGGAGTTCCGCTTTCATCGCCCGGCGTGAAAGTGATTGATCGTATCCGCTATCCAATGCCATCTTTCGTTGGCCCCCTGGTGTCTTCATGTGAGTGGGGGCTAGTGGCTGGCCCCTCATTGGCTTTTGATAGGGTTACGGCGCTGAGGCTCAGGCGGATCAAAAAAAGAATGAAGAAAAAGTTGCCTTCGTTGACGCTCGTTTTAGGTGGCGCTGGTTCTGGCAAATCTGCATTTGCCGAAAATCTGGTATGTGCGACGGGCC
The DNA here is from genome assembly GCA_038527425.1 of Pseudomonadota bacterium. Classification (GTDB taxonomy): domain Bacteria; phylum Pseudomonadota; class Alphaproteobacteria; order Rhodobacterales; family Rhodobacteraceae; genus Shimia_B. The sequence goes on along the minus strand of JBCBFV010000184.1, from coordinate 4,124 downwards.
GTCGCAGGCACTACATCGCCACGGCACAGGCCTTTGATACTGAAATGAAAGAGAAAATTCTCGCGCACCAAGAAAGCCGCGGCGAAAACTGGATAACGCATGAGGCGCCTCTGGATGTTTCCAAACCGTTAAATGACGCGCCGGCCGAGGATGTGGTGCTTTTGGACTGCGCGACGCTCTGGCTGTCCAACCAGATGCTCGCCGAGCGGGTCCTGGACATCCAGATTGCGAAGTTTTTGGATGCTGTACGCGGCACAGAGGCGCCCCTTGTTGTGGTGTCCAATGAGGTCGGCCAAGGCGTGGTGCCCGAATACAAGATGGGTCGAGAGTTTCGGAATGCGCAGGGACGCCTGAACCAAGCTTTGGCAGCCGAGGCTGATCTGGCCGTTTTCGTCATCGCGGGCCTACCGCAAGTTCTGAAAGGCGAGCTTCCGTGATCTGGTGGATCCGCCACGGCCCGACACATCAAAAGGCCTTCACCGGCTGGCGGGATGTGCCTGCTGATCTTTCCGAAACAGCAGCCTTGGAAAGGTTGTCGAACTTTCTGCCCGACGCGCCGGTTGTCTCATCAGACCTCATCCGCACGCGGGATACGGCCGACGCCATCGCCAATGGCCGCCCCCGCCTGCCGGATCATCCCGGGTTGCGAGAGTTCGATTTCGGCGCCTGGGACGGGCTGACGTTCGACGTCGTGTCCGCCAAATGGCCGGAACTCTCGCGGCGCTACTGGGAGGAGCCGGGCGACATCGCCCCCCCAGAGGGAGAGAGCTGGAACGACGCCTCAGCGCGGGTCGAGAACGCCCGCCGCGAAATTATGGCTGGGCACAGCGGCGATTTGATCATCGTGGCCCACTTTGGATGCATCCTGACACAAGTGCAGCGTGCCGCAGGCTGCAGCGCCTACGAGGTGCTGGCACAGACAATCGACAACTTGTCCGTCACATGCATCCCTGATCAAGGGCCCGCCACGCTGATCAATCACGTGGTGTGAGGGTCGTGCTCACATAAGCTGAATTGACCTGGAGGATGCCACGCCTCAGGCTCTGGGCATGACTTATACTCTTTATCTTGGCGACCGCGCCTATTCCTCTTGGTCCCTCCGCGCTTGGCTTTTGCGCGAGGTCTGGGATCTCCCGCTCGACACCGTCTACGTGGATTTCAATGCCGCTGACGTGGCCGACCAACTGGCCGATGTGGCCCCGGCGCGCACGGTCCCCACGCTAAAGACACCCGAAGGTGCCATTATTTCTGAGAGTCTCGCCATCGCCGAGGAACTCGCCACCCGGTTTCCTGAGGCAGATCTTTGGCCCACCGACCCCCTCGCCCGCGCAACGGCGCGGTCGTTGGCCTCAGAGATGCATGCAGGTTTCGTGCCACTGCGCAGCGACTGTCCTATGAACCTGCGCGTCGCCTATTCGAGCTTTGAGCCTTCAGCTGAAGTTCAGGCAGATCTGCGTCGACTGGAGGCGATCTGGGAGGCTGCTCTGGCGGCGACAGGCGGGCCTTGGCTCGGTGGAAGCTATTCGATCGCGGACGCGTTTTATGCACCGGTGGCAGCCCGGATCACGGGCTATGGCCTTCAGGTGTCTGATGTGGCGCAGGCCTATGTAGATCGTCACCTCGCTCACCTCCCCTTCCGGCGCTGGCGCGCGATGGGCCTCGTGAAGGGTGCCACGCTTGAGCGTTATCGCCGCGACTATGACGTGACCGCTTGGCCTGGCCCCACGCCGCGTGCCGCGCAGGCGGTGGACGCCAGCTCAGGTGAAAACGAGCATTGCCCCTATTCCGGTGATCCTGCCGTCGATTTTCTGGAGATGGACGGCAAGGTTTACGGCTTCTGCAACCCTTTCTGCCGAGACAAAACCGTCGCCGATCCCGAGGCATGGCCGGCCTTCATGGCCCTGGTTCGTTAACCGTTTAGAAAGTTCGTTAACCATTCAGAAAGCACTTCGCCCCTAAAGCTTGGTTAACGGCGAGAGGGTGCAATGGTCTGTACAGGGCATACAGTGGCGTTCGAGGGCGTAGTGGCTCGCGAGGTGGAGGTGCAATGCGCCGTCACGCCAGGGTTGCCGTCTTTCTCTGTGGTTGGGCTGCCCGATAAGGCCGTCAGCGAAGCGCGGGAGCGTGTACGCGCGGCCATGAGCGCCTTGTCGATTGCGCTGCCCTCGAAGCGGATCACGATCAACTTATCACCGGCTGATTTGCCTAAAGTCGGCTCTCACTTCGACTTACCCATCGCCGTGACGCTTCTCGCGGCGCTCGATCTCATCCCAAAGGAGGAAGTTGAGCGCACGATCTCTCTGGGTGAGCTTTCACTCAACGGAGATCTGGTTGGCGTGCTGGGCGCCTTGCCCGCAGCTATGACGGCAGGCGCGTCGAACCGAAGGTTGCTGTGCCCCAAAGCTTCGGGCGCGGAGGCGGCCTGGGTAGGCTCCACCGAGGTCATCGCCGCGCGCAGCCTCGCGGAAGTACTGCGTCATTTCACGGGCCAGTCGCCCATCAAGCCCGCTTCACCCGGCGAGGTCGCAGGGCAAGAATTCGCGCGCGACATGGCTGAAGTGAAAGGGCAAGAGCGAGCAAAGCGCGCCGTTGAGATCGCCGCCGCCGGTCGCCATCACGTGATCCTTGTGGGGGCGCCAGGGTCCGGGAAATCGATGATTGCCTCACGGGTGCCCACCATATTGCCCCCCATGACAGCTGCCGAAGCGCTTGAGACCTCGATGATCCATTCGCTTTCCGGCCTTCTTGATGAGGGCGGTATCAGTCGCACGCGCCCCTTTAGGGAGCCTCATCATACGGCCTCTGTGGCGGCGATCGTGGGCGGCGGGCGCGGCGCGAAGCCCGGGGAAATTTCTCTCGCCCACAATGGGGTGCTTTTCATGGATGAGTTCCCGGAGTTTCCGCGCGCGGTCCTGGAAACCCTGCGCCAACCGATCGAGACGGGATCTGTGGTGGTTTCGCGCGCAAATCACCATGCGCGGTACCCATCTCGTTTCCTTATGATCGCGGCGGCAAATCCTTGCAGATGTGGCGAGGTCGGAGAGCCGGGCTTTGTATGCAAGCGCGGCCCCAAATGCACTGAGGACTACCTTGGCAAGATTTCGGCACCGTTGATGGATCGGATTGACCTGCGGGTTGAGGTGCCGCCGGTGAGCTTTGCCGATCTCGATCTCCCGTCAACTGGAGAGAGCTCGGCCACGATTGCGGCCCGGGTAGCGGCGGCGCGGGAGCGTCAGACAGCGCGGTACGAGGACGAGGCGGATGTGACGGTGAATGCCGATATCGAAGGCGCCGTTTTGGAACGGGTGGCGCGACCGTCTGAAGATGGCAAAGCGCTCCTCCTCAAAGCAGCGGAGCGGTTCAAGCTTTCAGCGCGCGGCTATCACCGCGTGCTGCGAATTGCGCGAACGATTGCGGATTTGGAAGGCACGTCCGGCGTTGAGAGGCACCACATCGCGGAGGCACTGAGTTACCGGCTGGCCATGTCAGGCAACTGAGATCCCGCGCGTTAAGCTGGCTCGTGCCCACCCCCCTCCCCGCGGTGCTTGCGCTTGCGCCAGAGGGGGCCTCGCTTCGCTCGGGGGCGCTCGGTTTCAGCGTTTTGCTTCGATGGCTTCCCAAACGAGCGCGGCGATGTTGAGACCGTCGAAGCGCTCAAGCTCCTGAATACCGGTAGGCGAGGTCACGTTGATTTCCGTGAGCCAACCGCCGATCACATCGATGCCCACGAAGATCTGGCCATTATCCTTGAGCGTCGGCCCAATGGCCGCGCAGATTTCGCGTTCGCGCTCGGTCAGGCCAATTTTCTCGGGACGGCCGCCCACGTGCATGTTCGAGCGGGTTTCGCCCTCGGCTGGAACACGGTTGATGGCCCCCACAGGTTCACCTTCCACCAAGATGATGCGTTTATCGCCTTGGCTCACGTCCGGCAGGAACTTCTGAGCAATCAGCGGCTCGCGATTGATGCCGGAGAAGAGCTCGTGCAACGACGCAAGGTTGCCGTCGCCCGGTTGCAGACGAAAGACGCCCGCACCGCCATTGCCGTAAAGGGGTTTGATGATGATATCGCCGTGCCGTTCGCGGAATGCTTTGAGTGCCTCAAGATCGCGCGCGATCGTCGTGGG
>JBCBFV010000183.1:0-5204 GCA_038527425.1 Pseudomonadota bacterium | reverse complement strand
GATTTCCTCACCGGCGAAGACGTGGAAGTGCCGCTGACGCTGCCCCACGGTGGTATGAACGTGATCCAGTTCATGACCCCTGAAGCGGATGGCGAGCTTACCGACCGCAACAACACTGCGATCGTTCAGATCAACGGCGTGCGCGACCGATTGCGCGTGCTCCTTGTCTCGGGCGAGCCGCATCCCGGCCAACGCACCTGGCGCAACCTGCTTAAATCCGACAGCTCCGTCGACCTCGTTCATTTCACCATTCTGCGCCCGCCGGAGAAGCAGGATGGCGTGCCGGTGACCGAGCTCTCGCTCATCGCCTTCCCCACGCGGGAGCTGTTTCAGGAGAAGATCGATGAGTTCGATCTGATCATTTTCGACCGCTACAAGCGGCGTGGTATCTTGCCGACGATCTATCTCGATAACATTCGTCAGTATGTTGTTGACGGCGGGGCGGTGCTCTTTGCGGCCGGGCCTGATTTTGCTTCGGCGGATTCGCTTTATAGGTCACCCCTTGCAGTGGCGATCCCGGCGACACCGTCAGCGCGTGTCATCGAGGACGGCTTTCAGCCGGAGGTCACTGATCTGGGCCAAAAGCACCCTGTGACCGAGGGGCTCCACCTTCTGGCGCCCGAGGGCGGCTGGGGCCGTTGGTTCCGGCTCGTCGATCTGATCCCCAAGCAGGGGCAGGTGGTGATGTCCGGTTATGAGGAGCGGCCGCTTCTCGTGCTTGATCGTGTGGGAGAGGGGCGCGTGGCGCTCTTGGCCTCGGATCAGGCGTGGCTTTGGGATCGTGGGTATGAGGGCGGTGGGCCGCAGCTCGAACTGCTGCGCCGCTTGGCGCATTGGATGATGAAGGAACCTGAGCTCGAAGAAGAGCAGCTCACAGCCTCGGCTGAAGGTCAGGTGATGACGATCCTGCGCCGCACCCTTGGCGATGAGGTCGGGCCGGTGACGATTACGCTGCCCGATGGCAGTGAGGTCGTGATCGAGCTGGAGGAGGTCTCGCCCGGGCGTTGGGAAGCCACGTTTGAGGGGCCGGTTCTGGGGCTCTACCGTTTGAGCGAGGGCGAGGAAGACGCGGTAATTGCGCTGGGCCCCGCCGCTCCGCGAGAGTTCATCGACACTTTGGCGACCGGTGAAGTGTTGGAGCCTGTCATCGCCCCTTTGCGTGGGGGTGTTCTAGCCTTGGAAGACGGTCTGCCTGACCTGCGCAATGTGCGCGAAGGGCGTCCGGCGGCGGGCCGCGGCTGGATCGGGCTCACGCCAAAGGCGGCCTATGTCACAACGGATGTGCGCGTTGATACGTTGATCCCGGCATGGGCTTTCCTGCTGTTGGCTGCGGCGCTGATCGTCGGGGCGTGGTTGCGCGAGGGGCGCCGTTAGGGGCTTCGCGCGGAATCAAGGCGAAGCCGCCGCGCGATCGACGGGCCGCCCCCCGGCACGTCGATGACGACAGCTGTGATGCGTATTGTGCAAGGTAGCCGTGCAGCTTCCATAAAGTGCGCAAATCAAAGCTCAGTCCGACGCGCCGCGGCCCGTCGATCACACACTAGCTCCCGGGAAGCGAAAACGGATAGGCCTGTGCGCCGTAGCCGCCCACGCTTTCACTGACGAAGACTTCGACCTCTGTGACGCCGGTTGGCACGGTGATTGTGGCAGAGCGCGTGAAGGGTTGCTCGTTCACATGCGGATGCGCGAGGACGCGTTCACCCAAGACAGTGCCATCAGGCAAGCGCACTTCCCATCCGTCGGCGTAGTCGTCCCATCCCGTGTCGCCGTGGGCCACGGTGACAGAAAAGCGCCATGCATCGCCTGAAGGGCTCGCTTCGATGGCGGTTATGGTCGCGGGGTCTGATACCGCAGCGGCGGGGGCGGTGAGCGCGAAAAGCGCAAGGATCATGGTTCTCATGGCTCTGTTCTTAGCACGATTGGGTCCAGCCTGCTCGTCACCTTCGCGCGAGCCAGACGCCCCAATTTCGCCATGAAACGCAGGTATCCTATATCTAAGTTGGAGGCTGTTTTGCGCTTTATTCTTGCATTCATGTTGGCTCTTTGGGCCACGACTGTCGCTGCGGAAGACACACGGCTTGAGGCCCTGCAGACCGGCGATGCCGTGCGTCAGTGGGAAGCCGTCGGGCGCCTCGACATTGATGGGCAAGGCTTTTGCACAGGCGCGCTGATCTCTGATCGCCTCGTTCTGACGGCGGCGCATTGCCTCTACGATAAAGACACGGGCGGCCATATCGACCCGACAAAGATCGAATTTCGAGCGGCATGGCGCAATGGCCGTGCCGAGGCTTACCGCACGGTGCGCCGCGCTGTGGCCCACCCCGAATATGATTTCGACAGCACCGTCACGACCTCGCGGGTGAAGAATGACGTTGCCCTTCTTGAGCTTGCCCAACCTATTCGTAACGGTCGCATCACACCTTTCGCCATTGCTGCGCGCCCGCGAAAAGGGGAACGTGTCGGTGTGGTGAGCTACGCGGCCGGTCGCGCAGAAGCGCCGTCCTTGCAGGAGGCGTGCAGCGTCATGGCGCGCCAGTTTGGCATGCTCGTGCTGAGTTGCGACGTCGATTATGGCTCGTCCGGCGCACCGGTTTTCGTCTTTTCTTCCGATCAGCCCCGTATCGCCTCGGTCATCTCGGCCAAGGCTGAGGTTCGCGGTCAAAGCGTGTCGCTCGGCACTGGCGTTGAGGCGCAGGTGGAAACGCTCAAGGCCGATCTTGCAGCCGGTAAAGGTGTGTTCCAAGGCCCAGCGCCCGAGCTCCGGCGCCTTGGTCAGACCGAGGGTGGCGCCAAGAGCACGGCCAAGTTCCTGCGCCCCTGAGGGCGCGGGCCCCCTTGAACCACCGAAAATCCCTTCCCACATGAGTGATGTCGGAGGCCAAGAAGGCTCCGGCGCATATAGCCTCGGGCCCATGATGGGGCGGGGCATCGCACATACATCGCTTTAGGAAGGATGAGACATGCGTTCTCTTGATTTTGCACCGCTTTACCGCGCCACCGTTGGCTTCGACCAAATGGCAGACCTGATGGATCGCGTTCTGACCAACGACGCCGGCGCGCAGAGCTACCCCCCCTACAACATCGAAAAAACGGCTGATGATGCGTACCGCATCTCGATCGCTGTGGCTGGTTTCACGTCCGACGAACTCGACGCGGAAGTGAAGGAAAACGCCCTTCATGTGTCAGCCAAGAAGGCTGACGATGCTGGTGAGCGCAAGTTCCTGCATCGCGGCATCGCCACGCGCGCGTTCTCGCGTCGTTTCCACCTCGCGGACCACGTGAAGGTGACGGGCGCGGCCCATGAAAACGGCATGCTCCATATCGATCTGGCCCGCGAAGTGCCTGAGGCGCTGAAGCCGCGGAAGATCGAGATTGGTGGCGCGAAGGCCATCGAGGCTGAGGTCGTTGAGGCCTAAGCAACCTGGTTTACGAAGAAAGGGCCGTCCGGTTGGGCGGCCCTTTTTTGTTGGGTGGATGCGAGGGGCGCTGCCCCTCGCGCTCCCCGAAGTACGGGGCGCAAAGAAGGTGGGCCGTTGGCTCAGCCTGCTGCGCTGAAGGGTTCGTAGACCCCGTAGAAGACGCCGGCGTTCACGTTGATCTGGTCGGCTTCGATGATGTTGTCGAGGAAGACAACAGTGCCGACTTCATCATTGTCATGGGCGCCGCCGTTGGGTTGGTCGGAGATGAAGTTGAGCACGGTATCGATCGTGCCATCGCCGTCGAAGTCCACGTGTTCAGCCGTATCGAGGCGCACGGTGTGGCCTGCGAAGACGAAGCAATCGCCTTCGGACGCGTCATAGTCGGTGACGATCTTGAGGCCGATGCTTTCCACCCAGTGATCATGGGTGTTGTTGTTTTCACCCGCCACGCCATTGCCGGAGTAGTCGATGTCACCGTTGGCGTCGGTGTGCTTGGCGTAGGTCTCCTCCGTGGCGTCAAGCAGCCAGCGGAAAATGAACGCGTCCGCGCCGTCACCGCCGGTGAGGTAGTCTGTATCCTCGATGGGTTCATCGGTGTTGATCTGGGCTGAAGCATCCTGAGCAGGGACCGGTTCGCCGGCCCATCCGAAGGCGAAGATCTTGTCGTTACCGGCACCGCCATCGAGCGTGTCGTTGCCTGCGCCGCCTTCGAGGGTGTCTTTCCCCTCGCCGCCGTTCAGCTCATCCGCGCCGTCGCCGCCCCAGAGTTTGTCTTTGCCATCGCCCCCATCGAGCGTGTCGTCGCCATCACCGCCCCAGAGCTTGTCCTTGCCCGTGCCGCCGTCGAGGGCATCATTGCCTTCTTCGCCAAACAAGCGGTCGTTGCCCGCATCGCCGGAGAGGTCATCGTCGCCTTCGCCGCCGAAGAGACGGTCTTTGCCTGCGCCGCCTTCCAGCGTGTCGTCGCCCTCGTCTCCGAAGAGCCTGTCATGGCCATTGCCACCGCTGAGGCTGTCGTTGCCGTCGCCTCCAAACAGGCGGTCATTTCCGGCGCCGCCGTCGAGGGTGTCGTTGCCTTCGCCGCCAAAGAGCCTGTCTTTGCCCGCGCCGCCATCGATAGCGTCATCGCCGTCTTCGCCGAAGAGGCGATCGTTGCCGGTGCCGCCGCTGAGATTGTCGCCGCCCTCGCCCCCGAAGAGCCGGTCATTGCCTGCGCCACCGCTCATCTCGTCGCTGCCAGCGTCCCCGAAGAGCCGGTCGTTCCCGCCACCACCTTCGATGGTGTCGTTGTCGCCTCCGCCAAAGAGGCGATCGTTCCCGCCGCCGCCTTCCAGGGTGTCCTCGCCTTCGCCGCCGAAGAGCCTGTCGTTGCCGCCCCGGCCGTCCAGAAGGTCGTTGCCGTCGGTGCCGAAGAGCTTGTTGCGGCCGCCATCGCCGCTGAAAGTGCCGGCTTCTGCGTTTGCGCGTAGAGCGAGTGTCGTCGCGAGTGCGGCGATCATATTGCGTGAGTACATTAGATGACCTCGTTCGTTGATCCTGCCCCCCGGCGCATGAGCCTGAGGGATGTGGAGCAACGCAACGATGTCGAATTCACTGCGCTTTAGCAGACGCTTACTTGCCTAGCGCCGGGCAGAGCCTGCGCGAAGCTCTGCCTGAAATTCTTCGTTGGCGAGGGACCGCCCGCCTTTTTCGAGCGCGTCGGAGATGTGGTCGCGCACTTTGGCCACAGCGGGTTCCGAGATCAGCGGGCCGAAGTCCACACCGTCGAAGCCGTCGCCCACGGAC
>JBCBFV010000182.1:0-5229 GCA_038527425.1 Pseudomonadota bacterium | reverse complement strand
TTCTCCACGGCAAAGCAGCTGCTGAGGCAGCGGCTGCCACGGCCCGTGAAGAAGCCCTGTGACTTCGTTGGCCAGCATGATCTTGGCCTCGTTGATCTCTGCACCCTCAAGGGCGCCGAGGCGGTCGCATTCGTCCACGGGCAGCTCGGTAAAGAGCTTCAGGAACTTGCCGGTGTCGGCGTCAGTTGTGTTGCGCCAGAACTGCCAGAACTCATAGGCCGAGAGCATATCTTCGTTGAGCCACACAGCGCCGCCCGCAGATTTGCCCATCTTGCGCCCATCGCTCGTCGTAAGAAGCGGGGTGGTGAGGCCGAAGATCTCGGTCTCCAGCACCCGACGTGTCAGGTCGATTCCGTTGACGATGTTGCCCCACTGATCGCTGCCGCCCATCTGGAGCATGCAGCCATAGCGGCGGTTCAGCTCCATGAAGTCATAGGCTTGCAGGATCATGTAGTTGAATTCTAGGAAGCTCAGCGATTGCTCCCGGTCGAGGCGCGATTTCACGCTCTCAAACGACAGCATTCGGTTGATCGAGAAATGCCGGCCGATATCGCGCAGGAAATCGAGGTAGTTGAGCTCGTCCAGCCACTCCGCGTTATTGAGCATGAGCGCATCTGTCGGCGCGTCGCCATAGGTCAGCAGTTTCGCGAAGACCTGTTTGAGGCCCTCGATATTGGCGTTGATGCCCTCGGGCGTCAGAAGCGAGCGTTCGGTGTCGCGCCCGGACGGGTCACCCACCTTCGTCGTGCCGCCACCCATGAGCGTGATGGGCTTGTGGCCCGTCTTCTGCAGCCAGCGCAGCACCATGATATTCATCAGGTGACCCACGTGCAGCGACTTAGCCGTCGCATCGTAGCCGATATAGGCGGGCACGGGGCCTTTGAGCAGCGCTTCGTCGAGGGCCTGATAGTCGGTGCAGTCGGCCATAAAGCCGCGCTCCATCATCACTCCCATGAAGTCCGATTTCGGATGATAGTTCATTTGTCTTGCTCCGATGCGTGCTGCGCGGCATGGCTACCTCAGGACGCAAGGAGGGGAAAGGCTTTTGGGCGAGCGGTTGCGAGTGATTGGCACGATGTCGGGGACGTCGCTGGATGGCGTGGACGCGGCGGTGCTTGAAACGGACGGGATCGACATCCTTGGCTTCGGTCAGACAGAGTTCCGCGCCTATGCTGAGGAGGAGCGTTCGGTGCTGCGTGCCGCGCTTGGGTCTTGGCGCGCAGATGACGCGGCTGCGCTCGTCGAGGCGGCCCACGCCGAGGTGCTCTCACGGTTCGAAGCGCCTGACCTCGTGGGCTTCCACGGGCAAACGCTGGCCCATGATCCGGGCGGTCAGGGCACTTACCAGGCGGGCGACGGCGCGCAGCTCGCTGAGACGCTGGGTTGGCCTGTGGCTTGGGACTTCCGAACTGCAGATGTGCAGATGGGCGGGCAGGGCGCGCCGCTCGCCCCGTTCTACCACTGGGCCTGCGCGCGCTGGATCGAGGCGGAGGCGCCGGTCGCCTTTCTGAACCTTGGCGGCGTGGGCAACCTGACATGGGTGGACCCCGCTAGCGACGTGCCAGAGGCGCCCGGCGTGCTTTTGGCGTTTGATACCGGGCCCGCGAATGCGCCCCTTGATGATTTCATGTCTCAGCGGCGAGGCGAGAGCCGCGACGAGGGTGGGGCGCTTGCACGTTCGGGCGCGGTAGATATGGCGGTGATCGAGCGGTTGCTCTGCCATCCCTACTTTGACCGCATGGCGCCGAAGTCTCTGGACCGGGATGGCTTTGCGGGCGTGCTCGATGTCTCGCACCTGAGCGATGCTGACGGGGCTGCGACGCTGACGGCGGCTGTGGCCGCATCGGTGACCGTTGGGCTCGATCAATGTCCGTCAGCCCCTTCGCGCATTCTGGTGACGGGCGGCGGGCGACACAACGCGTTGATGATGGAGATGCTGGCCGCGGGCGCGGACTGCCCCGTAGAGCCTGTTGAGGCGGTGGACCTAGATGGCGACATGCTCGAGGCGCAGGCCTTCGCTTATCTGGCGGCGCGGGTGGCGCAGGGGATGCCTACGACATGCCCGACGACCACGGGTGCGCCTGCGGTGCTCGGTGGTGGGATCGTGTCGCGCCCAGCTTAGCGCGGGATATCGAACCCCGGCGCGGCCAGCTCAAAGCCCTCAAAGCTGAAACCGGGGGAGACGGTGCAGCCCACGAGCGTGTATGCGCCAGTGGCTCGCGCCGCTTGCCAATGGTCCTTAGGGACGATGATCTGTGGTTTCTGGACGGGAAGGCCAGGCCCGAGCAGATGATCCACAGCAGGCCCAGCCTCAGTCTCCGCCAGTGACAACACGAGCGGCGCGCCTGCGTAATAGTGCCAGATCTCCGTCGCATCGACGCGGTGCCAATGGCTCGCCTCGCCTTCTTTGAGCAAAAAGTAGATGCAGGTACCCGTCGGACGCCCCTCTGACGTGCTCTCGATCCAGGTCTGGCGGTACCATCCACCTTCGGGATGCGGCTCCAGCGCAAGATGGGCGATGAGTTCGTCTGCGTTCATGCTATACGTCCGTTAAGGGGCTTGCTTCTGGACCTGCTATAGCAGGGGCAAAGGGGATCATGGCGAGATTTTTAGTTGTCGGTGCGGGCATTATCGGCGCAGCGATTGCAGAGCGGCTCACCTCTCGCGGCGAAGAGGTTGTGATCGTCGATGGGGGGCATGTTGCGGGCGGGGCCACCGCGGCGTCCTTCGGCTGGATCAACGCAAGTTTTTACCTCGATGAGGCGCATTTCCGTCTTCGGCGCGAAGGGCTGAGGGCGTGGCGCCGTGCGACGGAACGCATGGGGCTACGGGGCATCTCTTGGACCGGCACGCTCACGTGGGAGGGTGACCTCGATGCTCAGGAAGCGGCGCTTTACGAGCTGGGCTACGAGGTCACGCGGCTTGATGCAAAGAGCCTTTCATATCTTGAGCCCGCTCTGCGCAACCTGCCTGAAGCCGCACTCGCCTTTCATCTGGAGGGCGTGGGCGAGCCTCAGGATGTGACGCGCGGTCTGATCGACCGGGCCGTGGAGGCGGGCGCGCAGCTGATCCTCGGGCAGCGGGTTCGGTCGCTGCTTGCGGGCGACGGGGCGGTGATCGGGGTTGAGACTGATGCAGGCCTCATCCCAGCAGATCACGTGATCCTTGCGACGGGCACGGGCACGAGCGCGCTCTTGGCACCGCTCGGCGTCGATCTTCCGATGCTCGATCGGCCTGCGGACATGGTCGTGACGGCCCCGGTGCCGAGCATGCTCGGCCACATCATCGTCACGGAGGAGCGTGAGATCCGTCAGGACAAGGCGGGCCGTTTCTGGCTGCCGTCCAACCCGCGCCGCCAGGATGTGACCGGGATGGTTGAGGCCTTCGATCAAGAGGACGTCGCGCGCAGATCCCTGGATATCCTGACAAACACGATGGTGGTGGAGCGTCCGAGGGTCGAACAGCTTATCCGCGCGAAACGTCCGGTGCCGGGCGACGGCCTACCGGTGGTTGGTGCGACCGGCGTGGACGGACTGACAGTGGCTGTCATGCATTCAGGCGTGACGCTTGCGGCGCTGGTGGGCGAACTTGTCGCCAACGAACTTGAAGGCGCGCCGTCTGATCTGCTGGCGCCGTACCAGCTGGCGCGCTTCCAGAGAGGGTGAGGCAGGGCGGCCATCGCCGCCCCAAGGCCCTTAGCGCAGGATCGAAGCGCCTGCGTAGGTCGCCGCTTCGCCGAGCGCTTCTTCAATGCGGATCAACTGGTTGTACTTCGCCAACCGGTCCGACCGCGCCAGCGAGCCCGTCTTGATCTGACCGCAGTTCGTGGCCACGGCGAGGTCTGCGATCGTTGCATCCTCCGTCTCGCCTGAACGGTGAGACATCACGCAGGTCATCCGGTTGCGGTGCGCGAGGTCCACGGCCGCGAGCGTTTCTGTGAGGGATCCGATCTGGTTTACCTTCACGAGCAGAGAGTTGCCCGCACCCTTCGCGATGCCGTCGGCAAGGCGGGCAGGGTTCGTCACGAAAAGGTCGTCGCCCACGAGTTGGGTTTTGGAACCGAGCAACTCGGTCAGGGCCACCCAGCCGTCCCAGTCGTCTTCGCCCATGCCGTCTTCGATGGAGATGATCGGGTAGTCAGCAGCAAGCGCTGCGAGGTATTGAGCGTTCTCTTCGGACGACAGCGACAGGCCTTCGCCGACCATCTCGTACTTGCCGTTCTTGTGGTACTCGGTCGCCGCGCAATCGAGGGCGAGGTAGATGTCTTTGCCGGGCGCGTAGCCTGCCTTTTCGATGCTCTTCAGAATGAAATCGAGCGCGGCGCGGCTGGACGAGATGTCCGGCGCAAAGCCACCTTCGTCGCCGATACCGGTGGAGAGGCCCGCCGCAGAAAGCTCGCCTTTGAGCGTATGGAAAACCTCGGAGCCCATGCGCACGGCATCACGAATGCTCGTGGCCGAGACCGGCATGATCATGAATTCCTGGATGTCGATGGGGTTATCGGCGTGCTCGCCGCCATTGAGGATGTTCATCATCGGCACGGGCAGAACGCGGGCCGAAGTGCCGCCAACGTAGCGGAACAGCGGCTGCTCGCAGTAGTCCGCCGCGGCCTTTGCGGCGGCCATGGAGACACCGAGGATCGCATTCGCGCCCAAGCGGCCCTTGTTCGGGGTGCCGTCGAGCTCGTTCATGGCGCCGTCGATCATGACCTGCTCGGTGGCGTCCATGCCCACGATCTCGTCCGCGATCTCGCCATTCACGGCGGCGACTGCTTCGAGCACGCCTTTGCCTTTGTAGCGGGATTTGTCGCCGTCGCGCTTCTCGACCGCCTCATAGGCGCCGGTGGAGGCGCCCGATGGCACGGCCGCGCGGCCCATGGAGCCGTCTTCAAGGGTCACATCAACTTCGACCGTGGGGTTGCCCCGGCTGTCCAGAATTTCGCGTGCAAAGATATCAACGATGGTGCTCATGGCGGGCTCCTCATGGCGTTATTGCGCGCCTCTTAGCAGGCGTTTGCGTTGGATTAAACCGGGCGGCGCGTGAAATGGTAGCGCTCACGGCGTTGCTTTGGTCTGTGCGGCAAGGCGCGCCTCGCGCCAGAAGACGAAGAGCCCCGATCCGATGACGAGCGTTGATCCCAGAAGCGCCCAGCTGGAGAGGGTTTCTCCAAAGAAGAGGGCGCCGATCAACAGGGCGAACACCAGCCGGGAGTAGCGGAACGGGGCGATG
>JBCBFV010000181.1:0-5235 GCA_038527425.1 Pseudomonadota bacterium | reverse complement strand
TCCATCGCGCCGGGCTTCACGTTGAAGAATGTGAACGTCATGGCGCGATGGAGACGGGATTTTCGATCAACGTGGCGCTGTCAGGGATGCGGGCCATGCGCTTGCGGGCGGCGTTATAGTCGCGCCCGTTTTCGGCGTAGTAGTCGCCCAGCAGCTTGTCGGCATCGGCGCGCACATCAATGCCGTCGCCAAAGGCCGCGGCCACGCAATCGGCGGTGATGTCGTCATGGGTCGGTCCAATCCCGCCGGAGGTGAAGACATGCTCATAACCCGCGCTCAGCGCCTGAACCGCGGCGATGATCGCGTCGCGGTCATCCGAGACCACGCGAACCTCCTTCAGGTCGATCCCTTTTTCGGTCAGCTGCCCCGCGAGGTAATGCATATTCGCATCGCGCGTGCGCCCGGACAGGATCTCGTCTCCGATCACGAGCATCGCGGCAGTGGGATTGGGCATTACGTTCTCCTGTGGGTGCGGCGCGGCGCAACTTTTTCAAGGTTTTGTACGGGCGCGGCTATCAGATATCCGCCGAAAGGATTACTCCTACGCCATGCGCTTTCAAACCCCTCTTGTGTCCGGGCGGCTGCTACGCCGCTACAAGCGATTTCTGGCAGATGTCGTGCTCGATACAGGGCAGGAAGTGACCGCTCATTGCCCCAATCCGGGCTCGATGCTGGGGCTGAAGGACGAGGGCCTGCGCGTTTGGGTCGAGCCCAACGATGACCCGAAGAGAAAGCTGAAATACGCCTGGCGCGTGTCTGAGCTTTCTAACGGTGTGATGGTGGGGATCGACACCGCCACTCCGAACCGCATCGCCAAGGAAGCACTGCTGTCGAAGGGGATTGCGGAGCTCGCCGCCTACGACGGTGTGCGCCCGGAGGTGGCTTATGGCACGCGCAGCCGGATCGATTTTCTGCTGACGGAACCGGGCCTGCCGGACGCCTATGTGGAGATCAAGAACGTCCACCTCCTGCGGCAGGGCGATCTGGCGGAGTTTCCCGATTGCGTGACCGAGCGCGGCGCCAAACATCTGCGCGAACTCATCACCGTGAAGGAACAGGGCGCGCGCGCAGTGATGCTCTATGTCGTTCAGCACGAGGGCTGCGCGCGGTTTCGCGTGGCTGCTGACCTCGACCCCGGCTACGCGGCGGCGTTCAAGGATGCCGTGGACGCCGGTGTCGAGATGCTGGCTTACGGCTGTGCTGTCTCCCCGGAGGAGATCACGCTGACAAATGCCATGCCTGTCCTGCTGGACTGATCCCGCAGGCTTGGTTAACCGGCCAATTATGATGCGTGCGCACTATCTGGCGAAAGAGCGCCTGGACGCTTATATTCGGCTTCAACATCAAGGATGAGCCCATGGACACCCCACGCGGACGCATGACCCGAGACGGCATCCGCCTCTACGAAGACGGCGATTTTGCCGGCATGCATGCGGCTGGCCGGATGGCCGCGCAAATCCTCGATGAGATGGCCCACCTTGTCGTGCCGGGTAAAACCACGGGCGAAATCGATCAGGTCATCACCGACCGGGTGGAGGAGCTTGGCGCGAAGTCGGCAACCATAGGCTACAAAGGCTACAAGCACGCCAGCTGCATCAGCGTGAACCACGTGGTCTGCCACGGCATCCCGGGATCGAAGGTGCTGAAGGATGGCGATATCCTCAATATCGACGTCACGGTGATCGTAGACGGTTGGTTCGGCGACACGTCACGCATGTACGTCGCAGGCAAATTGCCTCGTAAAGCCGAGCGTCTGATCCAGGTGACCCATGACGCGCTGATGAAGGGGATCGAGGCTGTGAAGCCCGGCAACACCTTCGGTGACATCGGCCATGCCATTCAGACCTATGTCGAAGGGCACCGCATGTCCGTCGTGCGGGACTTCTGCGGGCATGGCCTTGGCCGCGTCTTTCACGCGCCTCCCAACGTGCTGCACTATGGCCGCGCGGGCACGGGCCCTGTGCTCGAAGAAGGCATGTTCTTCACGATCGAGCCAATGGTGAACCTCGGCCGCCCGGAGACGAAAGTGCTGGGCGATGATTGGACCGCCGTTACCCGTGACAAGTCCCTGTCGGCACAGTTCGAACACTCCGTCGGTGTGACCGCGGATGGTTTTGACATCTTCACGCTGTCGCCTGCGGACAAATTCCACCCCACCTACAAATGATGCGCTGGCTGGCGTTTTGGCTTCTTTGGGCCACGCCAGTTCTTGCCGAGCTCGATGCAGAGTTCTCCGCCTTCGTGGAGGAGTACGGCATAGGCCCGGCTTCGCTGACGGTCATGCGCCCCGATGGGAGCGTATTGATAGATGCCGCCGTCGGTCAGGGGGCTGATGCTGCGGCGCCGATCCTGTCCATCTCCAAAACGCTGGCGGGGGCGTGCACACTGCATGCTGAACAGCAGGGTTATGTGGGGATTGAAGACACGGTGGGTCAGCATCTCGGCTGGGACACGCCGTCGGGCGAGGCGACGCTGGCGCAGCTTTTGACCCATTCCAGCGGCTACCGACCTGACCGCACCCAACGCGACTACCTCGGCCGCTTCCTGTCCCAACCGGCACGGATCGAGAAGATGATTGAACGCCGTCGCAGCACCGACCGCGGGGACCTGTCGTACTTCTATAACAACGAGAATTTCATCGTCCTCGAGGCTGTGCTGACCGCCGCTTTAGGCACGCCAGCGCTGGAATGGTGCCTTCAGGAAACGCCGAGCTTGGCCGCAATGGAAAGCCTCCAGCGCGCCGAAGGCTACGACGCAATCGGCTTGGCCGGCGGGCTGGCGGTGCAAACGCGCGAACTTGCCGCGTTCATGCATGCGCTGACACCGGACGACACATGGCCCACCACTGACGTCGATGAAGGGATCGTCTACGGTCCGGGCGTGGTTTTGGTGAAGGGCCGCCTTATTCATCGGGGCGGCATGTGCCTGATTACAGGCTGGGGGCACGGCGCGATTGCCGCGAAAGACAGCCGGGGATGGTCGATAGGGTTCACCTACACCGGCTGCCAAAGCCCCAAGGCGGAGGCGGCGCTCCAAGCGATCCTTGACGCCGCCGTAGCCCGTGAGACGCCTTAAACGGCGCCTGTGTATTCGCCCCGTGCCGGGTAGTTGTTCGCAATGGCGAAATCGAGGGCGGAGACGAGCTCAGAGAAGTGAGGACGCACGAACGGCATCGTCTGCGTGGAGCCGTAGTAGAGCGTTTGCTCTGGCGTCACCATGAAGAGGCCGGGTTCGGAGAAGAGCGCAGGCTCCTCAATCCCGATGGAGGTCTTGCCGCGCGACGTGGAGATGTAGAGGCCCCACTCCTTCGCTTTGTCGAGAGACAGATCATACCCAAAGCGCAGGTTCTTGTTCTCGATCTTGTCGGCCATGGCGCGCGCGCGCTCCTCACCGTCGGAGCTCAGCGCCAGAACGCCCACGCCCTTTTCGGCGAAAGCAGCAACCTGTTTGTCGAATTCTTTGAGGTAGTTCGCGCAGATCGGGCAATGAAGCCCACGGTAAAAGCAAATGACGATGCCGCGTTCGTTGCTCTCGGAGGCGAGATCGAACTGACCGTGATCGAGCGTCGGGACGGAGAGTTCAGGAACTTTCTGGCGGGGGATAAGCATGGGCTAGCCTTTTTCTAATGCGCGAACGCTGGCCGCATACAGTGGCATGCCAAAAACACCAAGGCGAAGCCCCCCCTGCATGGGCGCACCAACCTCCCCATTACGTGAGGTCAACGTGATGGGGAGAATCCGAGTGCAACTCTCCCTCACTTCGACATTTTCCAGTTTTGACAGTGTGTTGCCCCGAAAACAGGCGATTTTCTGCGTTGCAGCCATTTGCGCTATGACCCAAGAGACCCCAGATCAACCGTGCCCCGACGCACTGGGGCATTCCCGAGTAACATCACGGAAAAGGAGCACGCCATGACTACGCTGCTCAAAACTGCTGCCCTCACCGCAATCATGGCCACCACGGCCACGGTGGCGTCAGCGCAAGATGTGACGCTGAGATTTCAGCACTTTGTTTCGCCTCTCTCGGCGAACCCCACCCATTTCATGCAGCCCTGGGCTGACAAGGTCGAGGCTGACTCGAACGGCCGCATCAAGGTGGAGCTTTATCCCTTCATGCAGCTCGGCGGAAAAGCGACCGCGCAATATGACCTGATCCGCGATGGCGTGATCGACGGTGGCTGGGTGATCCCGGGCTACCAGCCGGGCCGCTTCCCGGAAGCCGAGGCCATGGAGCTTCCCTTCATGACCACCAAAAGCGGTGAAGAAGCCTCCAAGGCCGCGTGGATCTTTACGCAAAAGCACCTGATGGACGATTTCCAAGACGTCCACGTGATCGCCGCGCACATGCACGGCCGCGGTCTGGTGCACAAGAAAGGCCCCGCGATCGCCACGGTTGAGGATTTCGACAACCTCAAACTGCGCGGCCCGTCGCGCCCGGCGTCCCTTCTGCTCGACAAACTGGGTGCAAGCCCGGTGGGCATGCCTGTCCCTGCCTTCCCTGAGGCGCTGGCGAACGGCATCGTGGACGGTGGTGTGATCACCTGGGAGATGTCCCCATCACTAAAGCTTGATGAGCTGACGGATTCTCACACTGACATTTCCGGCGATCGCTCCCTATATAACCTGTACTTCATCTGGGCGATGAACCGGGACGTCTATGAGGACATGCCGGCAGAATTGCGCGCGGTGATCGATGCAAACTCTGGCCTCATGGCATCTGCCTGGGCCGGTCGGGCGCACGATACTGGGGACATCACAGGCCGCGAGGCCATGTCCGCCGCGGGTAATGAGATCGCCACGGTGAACGCAGCCGAGACTGCGCGTATCGCAGCACTCGGTGAAGAAGTGATATCCGACTGGGTCGTCGAAATGACGTCCAAGGGGTTGGATGGCCAGATGTTGGTCGACGACGCGCGCGCCGCTGTGCAAATCACAGTGGAAGCAGACGCGCCGAGCAACTGAGGTCATCCCGCGCCGCCTGGGTCGGAGGCTGCGCTAGGGGCGGTGCCTACGGGTGCCGCCCCTTCTCTTTATCTGCTTGTCAGGCGCGCTTCTTCAGAAGCGTCACGAGATACCGGTTGTTGCGGATGAAGGCCTCGCTGGTTCGAAAGCTGCCCCGCAGTCGGGCATCGAGCCTCTCGAGGCCGCGCTTGCGAAAGATCAGGCGAAGGATCGATGCCATGATGCGCCGCACCAGCGGTTTCTTGGTGGCGAGTTCGCCATCGATCCGGCTGAT
>JBCBFV010000180.1:0-5291 GCA_038527425.1 Pseudomonadota bacterium | reverse complement strand
GCTGTCCGAGCGTTACCTTGGCCACCAACCTATCCCGATCAAAACGCTCTTGGGCTCCGGCAAATCCATGATCACCTTTGATCAAGTGCCGATCGATGAGGCCGCGAAATACGCCGCTGAAGACGCCGATATCACGCTGAGGCTCTGGCAGGAGTTCAAGCCGAAGCTCCACCGCTCCAAGGTGACGACGGTCTATGAAACCCTGGAACGCCCCCTGGTGCCGGTGCTCGCCAAGATGGAGATGGACGGCATCAAGGTCGACCGCGACACGCTGAGCCGTATGTCGAACGCCTTCAGCCAGAAGATGGCCGCGCTTGAGGATGAGATTCATGAGCTTGCGGGCGAAAAGTTCAACGTGGGCTCGCCCGCGCAGCTGGGTGACATCCTCTTTGACAAGATGAGCCTGCCGGGCGGCAAGAAGGGTAAGACGGGCAAATACTCCACCGGGGCCGATATCCTCGAAGAACTCGCGACGGAGCATGACCTGCCGGGCCGCGTGCTCGATTGGCGCCAGCTGTCCAAGTTGAAGTCCACCTACACCGATGCCCTTCAGGAGCACATCAACCCGGAGACGGGCCGCGTGCACACCTCCTATTCGATCGCGGGAGCCAACACCGGGCGCCTCGCCTCGACGGACCCGAACCTGCAGAACATCCCGATCCGCACCGAGGAAGGCCGCCGCATCCGGGAGGCGTTCGTGGCCGACGAGGGCAAGACGCTCGTCGCGCTCGACTATTCCCAGATCGAGCTGCGCATTCTGGCCCATATCGCGGACATTCCGGCCCTTAAGAAGGCCTTTGCAGACGGGATCGACATCCACGCGATGACCGCATCCGAGATGTTCAACGTGCCGCTTGATGAGATGACGCCCGAGGTGCGCCGTCAGGCCAAGGCAATCAATTTCGGGGTGATCTACGGCATCTCGGGCTTCGGGCTGGCGCGGAACTTACGTATCCCGCGCGACGAGGCTCAGAGCTTCATCGACACCTATTTCGAGCGTTTCCCGGGCATCAAACAATACATGGCCGACACCACTGCATTTGCCAAAGAGCACATGCGCGTCGAGACGCTCTTTGGTCGCCGCATCCACACGCCAGAGATCAACGCGAAGGGCCCGACGGCCGGTTTCGCCAAGCGCGCCGCCATCAACGCGCCCATTCAGGGCACGGCCGCCGACATCATCCGCCGCGCGATGGTGCGGATGCCCGATGCCATCGCCGGACTGCCCGCAAAGATGCTGCTGCAGGTCCACGACGAACTGCTCTTCGAGGTAGAAGACAGCGCGGTCGATGACCTCATTGGCGTGGCGCGCGACATCATGGAAAACGCGGCGATGCCCGTCGTGAAGATCGATGTCCCCCTCGTCGTCGATGCGGGTCAGGGCGCCAACTGGGCCGAAGCGCACTAAGCGTCGAAGAAAAACGTTGTTTCCCGTTTGGCGGTTAGTCCATCCTGCCGCCTCTGCTAAAACGAAGAATTGTAAGCAACCACGATAGCCTCATGCGTCTTGTCTTCATCTTCATCGCCGCGCTTTGGGCGGGGACGGCTTCGGCCAACGAGCCGCGCATTCAGCTTTTGGGCGACAGTTTGATGTCGTGGAACATGCTCACGGGACGGTCGGTGCCCATGGTGCTGTCTGATCAGCTGGGTGAAAAGATCGCCAATCGCTCCCGCACGGGGGCGATGTTTAACGCCATCGTTCGCCAGTACCGCCCCGGCAATCATGACTGGGTCGTGATGAACGGTGGTGGCAATGACCTTTGGCTGGGTTGCGGCTGCACCAAGTGCGAAGAGCGCATGGCCAGGATCATCTCAGCTGACGGAACAACGGGCGACTTGCCCGAGCTCGTTTCACGCATAAGGGCCAATGGGGCGCGCGTGCTCTATGTGGGTTATCTACGGTCGCCAGAGTTCGGCTCCCCCATCGAGCATTGCCGCGACGATGGTGACGAGATGGAGCGCCGCGTGGCCCTTATGGCTGCGCGTACGGATGGCGTGTGGCTTGTATCTAACAAGGAAATCGTGCCTCCCGGTGACAAAAGCTTTCATGCCTTCGACCGTATCCATCCGTCCCCCAAGGGCTCGCGGGTGATCGGCAAACGCATCGCCTCCGCGATCCGGCAGCTCGACAAGTTGTGATCGTCCTTTTTAACAAGCCGATGAATGTGCTCAGCCAGTTCACCGATGAGGGGCGCTGGCAGGGGCTGAAGCACTTTATCGATGTGCCCGGCGTCTACGCGGCGGGCCGGCTCGATCGCGATAGTGAAGGCCTTTTGGTTCTGACAGACGATGGCCGCCTGCAGGCGCAGATCGCCTCACCCAAGTTCAAGCTGCCGAAGCGTTATCTGGTTCAGGTGGAAGGGGCGCCCGACGATGCCGCGCTGCAGGCCTTGCGCACGGGCGTGGAGCTTAAAGACGGAAAGACGCGCGTGGCGGAAGCCGAAGTCATAGCCCCCCCTGCGCTCTGGGAACGTGATCCGCCAGTGCGCGTGCGCAAGACGGTGCCGGACACATGGGTCAGGCTGACGCTCCGTGAAGGGAAGAACCGTCAGATCAGGCGCATGACGGCGGCTGTGGGCCATCCGACGCTGCGTCTCGTGCGCGAGGCTATTGGGCCTTGGGAGCTTGGCGCGTTACAACCGGGGCAGTGGATCACGACAACCCAGAGGCCCTGACATGCTCGTTCTCACCGAAATCGAAAACGGCATCGCGACCGTCACGCTGAACAGGCCTGACAAAAAGAACGCCATGAGCCTCGATCTGCTCGCGGCCCTTGTGGAAAGCTGCGCGACGCTGAAGGGCACAGAAGGTCTGCGCGCGGTGATCCTGACCGGGGCTGGGGATGTCTTCTCTGCCGGGATCGACGTGACGATGATGATGACGCTGGCGGGTAAGCTCGGCGACATCAAAGCGATGCTCGCGGACCCCGATGATACCGGCGCGAACCCGTTTCAGGCGCCCGTGACCTGCTGGTCGGGCCTGCCCGTGCCGGTGATTGCGGCGGTCGAGGGGCTTTGCTTCGGGGCGGGTATGCAGCTCGCACTCGGCGCCGATTTCCGCATCGTGGCCCCCGCCACCCGCATGTCGATTATGGAAGCGAAATGGGGCCTCGTGCCGGACATGGGGATCACTCAATCGCTGCCAAAGCTCATGGCGGCGGACAAGGCCAAGATGCTGATGATGACAGGCGAGGAATTCACTGGCACTGACGCGCTTGGCATGGGCCTCGCGACCGAGGTGGCGGATGATCCTTTGGCCCGCGCGCGGCAGCTGGCCGAGATGCTGTCCGGCAAATCGCCGGATGCTCTCGCTGGGTCAAAGCGCTTGGTGGAGGAGGCATGGGCCGGCGGCGAAGAGGCCCTCGCGCTGGAGGCGGAGCTGCAATCCGCGCTCATGGGCTCCCCCAACCAGATGGAGGCCGTGATGGCCAACATGCAGAAACGGCCGCCGAAATTTGGCTAGGGACCGCCTAACGTCTCTCTGGAGGATTGCCCTGCGGAGCGTTTGGTTTGGCAGCGGCCTGGCGGGGCTCGGGTTCTTCCTTTTCTTCCTTGCAATTGGTGCTCTGGAAGCAACCAAGTTTGCATCCTTTCAGATGGGAAGCTGGTTAGGAGATGCCCTACTTGTCGCCACTATCGCTTGGCTCTGCACGTTGGTGGTAAGTGGTGCAATAGCGTTGGGCCTTGCGTTCGTGGTGTTGCCGATCTGGCTAAAGGTGGGGCCCTTACAGCTGTGGCATGTCATAGCGATCATGGGGTTTGTTTGGATTGTAATTTCAATCGCAGGCTCTGTGGGCCAGAGCGGCATAAACTGGGAAACCGCCTCTTTTGTCCTATTGTGGACGTGCTGGCCGTTTCTCAGCGTAGCATGGTCCGTTCGCTGGTTTTGGGAGGATTGATTTGGCTGAGTTCGCTGAGATTGAGGTCAAAAGCCGCGCGGAGCTGCGCGACTGGCTTGCTGCGAACCACACTCAGACGGACAGCGTCTGGCTCGTCTTCTGGAAAAAGCACACTCCCCACTACACACCCATTGGAGAGCTGATTTCGGAGCTCCTTTGCTGGGGCTGGGTGGATGCCGTCACGCGCGGGGTAGATGCGGATCGAACTTCCGTCCGGGCCGCGCCCCGGCGTGCGAAGTCCGCGTGGTCGGCGGTGAACAAGGCCAAGGTGGAGGAGGCGCGCGCTGCGGGCCTCATGATGCCAGCGGGCGAGGCCTCTATTGCGGTGGCCAAGGAAAACGGCATGTGGGAATTCCTCGACGATGTCGAACGTCTCGAAGTGCCGGATGACCTCGCCGCCGCGCTGGGCGATGCGCGCGACGTCTGGGAGGACTACCCTCGTAGCGTGAAACGCGGGATGCTTGAGTTCATCAAGACGGCGAAGAAGCCAGAGACGCGCGCAAAGCGCATCGCCGACCTTGTTGAGGACGCGGGCCAGGGCCTGCGCCCCCGTAACTTCCGTTAAAAGCTTTTGCGTGCCTTGAGCGCGGCAGAGATCGTGCCGTCGTCGAGGTAATCGAGCTCGCCGCCCACGGGCACACCTTGGGCGAGGGACGTGACGGCCACCCCGGGCAGCTCATCTGCGATGTAGTGGGCTGTAGTCTGACCATCTACGGTGGCGGGCAGGGCAAGGATCACCTCTGTGATCCCATCTTCCGCCACGCGCTGGACGAGGTGCGGGATGCGAAGCTCGTCAGGGCCCACGGCATCAAGCGCTGATAGGGTGCCGCCCAGCACATGGTAGCGGCCTTTGAAGACTGCGGCGCGCTCCATCGCCCAGAGGTCGGCCACATCCTCGACGACGCAGATCTCCCCCGTCGCGCGCTTGGGCGAGGTGCAAATTGAGCAGCGGTCAGAGGTGGTGATGTTCCCGCAACTAACGCATTCGCGGGCGGTGGCGGCCACCTCGGTCATGGCCTCAGCAAGCGGGCTCAGGAGCTGCCCGCGCTTTTTGACCAGATGCAGCGCCGCGCGACGGGCGGAGCGCGGCCCGAGGCCCGGCAACCGCGCCATCAGGTCGATCAGCGTCTCAAGAGATGAAATGTCGTCGGCCATGCCTGCTCCGCTCTGCCTTGGACGCTGAAGTTAGCGCATCGGCAAGCATCCCGCCACA
The DNA here is from genome assembly GCA_038527425.1 of Pseudomonadota bacterium. GTDB lineage: Bacteria > Pseudomonadota > Alphaproteobacteria > Rhodobacterales > Rhodobacteraceae > Shimia_B. The sequence continues at coordinate 180 of JBCBFV010000180.1, read as the reverse complement.
ACCGGCTACGGGATCAGAAGGGCAGCTTCATATCCGCCGGGAGGCCGAGCCCCTCGGTTAGCTTGCCCATCTCTTCCTGATGCTTCTCAGTGGCTTTCTTCTGCGCTTCCTTGATCGCGGCGAGGATCAGGTCTTCGACGACCTCTTTCTCGTTTGGATCAAAGATCGTGGGATCGATAT
>JBCBFV010000179.1:0-5306 GCA_038527425.1 Pseudomonadota bacterium | reverse complement strand
ATCTTCCAGAAAATGGTGAGGTTTGACGCGCCGAGCGATTTGAGGATGTCGCGGTATTCAGGCTCCAGCGTGGACAGGCCGATGGAGACGGCCACCGCGATCGGGAAGAATGAGATCATAAAGGCGATGAGCACGGTGTTGAAATCGTGCTGCCCCACGAAGAGGAGAGCGATAACGGGGACCACTGTAGCCTTCGGGACCGCGTTGAAGCCCACAAGGAGCGGATAGAGCGCGTCGCGCATGGTCTTGGAGAAGCCCATGATGACGCCGATGCCGGTGCCAACGATGACGGCGACGATGAGGCCTACGACTGTGCGCCAGAGCGTATCCCAGGTGTATTCCACGAAGAGCGGCCAGTATTTCACAAAGGCCGGACCGATGTCGGAGGGCGAGGCCATCTTGTAGTTGGGCCAACCGTTCGCCCAGACCAGAAGCTCCCAAAGGGCCAGAAAGATCACGATGGCAAAGGTTGGCACGAGCCATTGTTTGAGTGTGTCGTTCATTCTGCGGCCTCAGCAGGTTTGCGGCCCTGAGCGATCTCGATCTGCTCGCGCAGGTCGTGGAGCATTTTGCCCGCCTCGGGCGTATAGAGCATGTCGATGTCGGTGCGTCCGCCCATGCGCGTATCCATGCGGTACTGCGTGGTGGCGGGCCGTCCGGAGAGCACGATGACCTCATCAGCAAGGTAGATGGACTCGCGCAGGTCGTGCGTGATGAGGACGCCGGTGAACGGCTCCTCCGCGCGGAGCGCGTGCATCGTCTGCCAAAGATCCTCCCGCGTGAACGCATCGAGCGCGCCGAAGGGTTCGTCCATGATCAGCACTTCGGGTTTGTGCACGATCGCTCGGCAAAGCGACGCGCGCTGGCGCATACCACCCGAAAGCTCGGACGGGCGTTTGTCTTCAAATCCATCAAGACCCACCAGCGCGAGGAGTTCACGCGCACGCTCCTCTTTCTGGGCGCGGTTCATCTTGTTGGGCACGATTTCGAGGGGCAGGATCACGTTGTCGAGGATCGTCCGCCATTCGAGCAAAACCGGGTTTTGGAACGCCATGCCCACCGTTGAGCGGGGGGAGGTGACGCGTTCACCATGGAGCCAAACCTCGCCCTCATCAGGCTTCATGAGCCCCGCCACAAGGCGCGTGAGCGTGGACTTACCGCAGCCTGATGGGCCCACGACGGCGCAGAACTCGCCTTCGGGCACCGAGATGTTGAGATCGTCGAGGACGGGCAGGGGCCCGGCCTTCGTCGCATAGGCGTGCGTGACGCCTTTGATGTCGATGAGGTTGGTCATGGTGGTGCAAGAGGGCCCCGAAAACCGGGGCCCTGCAAGTGGTTACTTCAGCATCCGCATTTCAGCGGAGGGCAGGAAGGAGGCGTCGAAGTAGAGCTCCGGCGTCGGATCGTTCTGGAACTCATAGGTCTCCTTCAGCTGCTCGATGGCGGCTGCGAAACGGGCAGCGTCGATGCCGCCCATGCCGTTTGCCATCGCGTAGTCGGTGGCGACGTTGGCATCGATAGACAGCTGCAGGCGACGCGTCTCAAGAGCGGCGTCCGCGGCCGGGTTGCGCTCGATGAGGGAGTCCACAGCAGATGCCGGATCGGCGATGGCGGAGGCCCAGCCTTTGGCGACAGCGCCGAGAAAGCCCGTGACGAGCTCACCGTTTTCAGCGGCGAACTCCGTGTTCACGATGATCGCGTTGCCGTAGAGGCTCAGGCCGTAGTCTGCCATCAGGATGGTGGAGATATCGTCCTCCGGCACACCGAGACGCACGAGGTTCAGGTAGCTTGAGAAGCTGAAGCCGGTGATCGCGGCCACGTTGCCTTCGGCGAGCATCGGCTCACGCGTCGGGAAGCCCACTGGCTCCACCGTAATAGCGTCGACGTTCAGGCCGTTGGCCGAAGCGAATGCCGGGAACTGAGCCCAGGCGCCATCGGGGGGCGGGGCGCCGAGTACTTTACCTTCAAGGTCAGAAGGTACTTCCACGCCCAGCGACTTGCGACCGACGACCGCGAAGGGCGGCTTGTCATAGACCATCATAACGGCCGTCACAGGCGCGCCCGGGTTCTGGTCGAGGAATTTGATCAGGCTGTTGATGTCAGCAAAGCCGATCGGGAAGGCGCCGGTGGCCACTTTCGGAATGGCGTCGAGGGAGCCCTGACCGGCAGAGATCTCAACTGCGAGGCCAGCTTCTTCAAAGAAGCCCTCGTCGATGGCTTTGAAATACGGCGCAGACGGACCTTCGAATTTCCAATCGAGCGCAAAGTTGAGGTCGGTGGCGTGGCCGCCCGCGGCGACTTGGGAGCCTGCGACGAGCGCGGCTGCCGTGATCAGTTGTTTGAGCATTTTCGCTTCCCCAGTGTGTTGGACCGCCGCAGAGTAAGGCGCCAATCCGTTGAGGAGGCAAGCATCCGCCCCCTATGGAAAGCAAGATTAGCGCGCATTCGCCTACTTTTTAAGCACCAATGCTGAAGGGCCCTGACAGGCACTCGCGCATAAGATGAGGCAGCCGAAAAGCGGCCTTAATTTACCTGCGTCAGGACCGCGAAATAGAGTTATGCGCGGCGGCGGCGTCTGCGGCCACCACCGCCGCCACCCGTATCCGCGCCAGCGTTGAAGCTGACATCCGGCAGATCGACGATCGACTTCAGGATCGGGAACGGGTCAGAGCTGTTGGGCATCGCCGAGGCATTCACAAAATGCTCCTGAAAGCGCGGTTCAATGGCCGTCTCGATCTTGTGGATGTTGCGCACCGTTGTTTCGATCTCAGCCCGTTTCTCGCGGTTAAGGAGCGCGATCCGCGCGCCCGTGCCAGCCGCGTTGCCCGCGCTCGTGACCTTATCGAGTGGCGCGTCGGGGATCATACCGAGCACCATGGCGTGCTTGGCGGAGATATGCGCGCCAAAGGCGCCTGCCAGCACCACGCGATCCACGGTATCGACTTCCATCTTGTCCATCAGAAGCCGGGCCCCGGAGTAGAGCGCGGCCTTGGCCATCTGGATGGCGCGGATATCTGGGTTCGTAACCGTAATGCGCGGCCCGCCATCCGCACTGCCGTCGTGCAGGAGGTACGCGAAGGTGCGCCCGTCAGCATCGCACCGCGCAGTGCCTACCTGCTCAGGCGATCCGATCAGGCCGCCTTGGTCCACGATGCCGGCAATCCGCATCTCGGCAATCGCCTCGATGATGCCTGAACCGCAGATGCCAGTGACGCCCGTGGCCGCCGTTGCCTCTTCAAAGCCCGGCTCGTCGGACCACAGATCGCTGCCGATCACACGGAAGCGCGGTTCTTTCGTCTCAGGATTGATCTCGACCCGCTCAATGGCGCCAGGTGCTGCGCGCTGGCCGCTGGTGATCTGGGCGCCCTCAAATGCAGGACCCGTGGGGGAGGAGCACGCCAGCACCCGCTCGGTATTGCCCAAGAGGATCTCCGCATTCGTGCCCACGTCTACGACAAGGACGAGGTCTTCGCTTTCATTCGGCGTCTCACTCAGCGCCACAGCGGCGGCATCGGCGCCCACGTGGCCTGCGATGCAGGGCAGGAAGTAGACACGCGCCGAATGGTGAATGGCGAGCTGCAGATCACGCGCCTTGAGGCGCAGTGCATCAGATGTCGCCAAGGCAAACGGCGCCTGGCCGAGCTCGAAGGGATCAATCCCGAGGAAGAGGTGATGCATCACCGGGTTACACACGATGACGATATCGACGATCAGCTTCTTGTCGATCTCGGCCTCGGTGGCGAGCTGCGTGAGGAGGGCGTTCATCCCCTCGCGCACGGCCTGCGTCATCTCCTGATCGCCATTCTCGTTCATCATCGCATAGGAGACGCGGCTCATCAGATCTTCGCCGAAGCGGATCTGCGGGTTCATCAGGCCGCTCGAGGCGATGATTTCGCCCGTGGCCAGATCGCACAAATGCGCGGCAATGGTGGTGGAGCCCAGATCGACGGCCACGCCGTAGAGCGAGCCCTCATAGAAGCCCGGCCAGACCTGCATGATGCGCGGCGCGTTCTCCTCATCGCCGAGGTGAATGGCACAGGTAACCTTCCACTCGCCCTTACGCAGGATGGGCTGCAGGCTCTGCAAGATGTGCAGATCCGCGACCACCTGCTCTAGCCCCCACTGGTCCATCAGAGCGGCCTTCAAGCGCTCCAGATCGCCGGAAGGGTCATGCATGTCGGGCTCTTCCACCTCGACGTAGTAGAGCTTGGCGGCGGGGTTCAGCGTAATGTCCCGCACCTCAGCGCGTTTGCGCACGACCTGCTTGTGCACCTGACTGTCGGCGGGGACGTCAATGACCACATCGCCTTGCACTGTGACCTGGCACCCCAAGCGGCGCCCATCTAGCATGCCGCGCTTTTGCTTGTAGCGCTCCTCCACGAGGTTCCACGGGCTCATGGCATCCTCGTCGACGGTAACACCGTGCTTCGGGAATTCGCCCACCATCGGCTGCACCTGGCACTTCGCGCAGATACCGCGACCCCCGCAAACGCTATCGAGGTCGACACCCAGCTGGCGCGCCGCCGTCAAAATCGGCGTGCCCACGGGGAAATGTCCCCGTTTACCGGATGGCGTGAAAACCACGAGCGGGTCGTTTGACATGTGGCACTCCCTCTTTGCGCTGAAAGATAGGTGGACTGCCACGAAGGGACCAATTCAAACCCGTCATAATGATGTTCAAGACCGTCACGCGCGCCCTGCAGGAGGCCGCATTCACAAGCAACTTCTTAAGCGGGCAGGCAAGGAGCCCTGTTTTGGCTCAAAGCGCAACATCTTGCGCCCAAGGCCTTTCCATTGCCGCCATTTCGTGAGAAAGCGAAGCGCCAACCGAGGCTCCCATCTGGAGGTACCCCATGGAGATTCGCGAGGCTCTCACATTCGATGATGTTCTGCTCGTGCCCGGCGCGTCTGAGGTTCTGCCGTCCACCGCAGACACCCGCACCCGGGTCACCAAATCCATCGCGTTGAATATCCCGCTTTTGAGTTCCGCCATGGACACCGTCACCGAGGCGCGCATGGCCATCGCCATGGCTCAGGCTGGCGGCATGGGGGTCATTCACCGCAACCTCTCCATCGAGGAGCAAGCGCGGGAGGTTCGCCGCGTGAAGCGTTTTGAGAGCGGGATCGTCTACAACCCGGTCACGCTTCGTCCCGATCAGACCAAAGCCGACGCAAAAGCCCTGACAGAGAGGTACGGCTTCACAGGTTTTCCCGTCGTCGATGAGAAGCGCCGGGTCCTGGGCATCGTGACGAACCGCGACATGCGCTTTGCGGCCGCAGATGACACGCCGGTGTCGGTGATGATG
>JBCBFV010000178.1:0-5327 GCA_038527425.1 Pseudomonadota bacterium | reverse complement strand
CGCGAGCTTGGCCTAAGACCGAAGCGTGGCGTGTTTACTGATGGGTTTGGGTGAAAACGTCCAAGCTGGCGTGCGCTTCAGGTCGGACGGAAGGTGGCTGGTCTACGAGCGTACGAGGCCCGCGCCGAGCCATGCCGCAGATGGGGAGCGACGATACGTAGTCATGTGCGGCCTCCTTCTCTGGTATCTGCGGATGCGTAGGGGATAGCGACCAAAAGCCGTTCTGCCAATAGTTGTGTTGCGAATGCGCGTTATTTGGGCGGAACGTTGTCGATGCCCGACCCACCAAGGGGGTGGCATCGCGCAATCCGCCGCGCCGCAAGCAACGCGCCTTTGATCGCGCCATGCTTCTCCAGCGCTTCGAGCGCATAGGCCGAGCATGTCGGATGGTAGCGGCAGTTGAAGCCAACCCAGGGCGAGAAGATCAACCGGTAGGCCCGGACGGGCAGCGCGAAGATATGGGCCAACGGAGACATGCCTGACATATAGGCCCAAGCCCGCCATCTGTAACAGCCGCGCTGGCAAAAAGCAGAGGATGAGGTGGAGCGAACGCCTCAGTGCACTTTGGAGAGCGCTTCCTGAAGATCAGCGAGCAGGTCTGACCACGGGCGGTCGATGGTCACGCCGCGACGCCCGATGAGCACATAGTCCCAGCCGCCCTTGCCGTGCACAGGAAGAATCAGTCTGGCGGCCTCGCGCAGTCTCCGCTTCGCGCGATTGCGCATCACGGCGTTACCGACCTTCTTGGAGCAGGTGATGCCCAAACGGATCTCGGAAGCGGCTGGTTCCTCCGGCCCGCGCTTTCTGGCTTGCAGGTGCAAGCCCTTGGATCCGGCGCTTTCGGCTTTGGCGGCCTTCAGGAAATCGGCGCGCTTTTGGAGGATTCTGATCTCAGACATAACAAAAGGCCCCGCATTTGCAGGGCCTCCCATAAGATCTTGGGCGCGGGCCAGAGGCCCACGGCACCGTTGATCAGGCGCTCAGGCTCTTACGGCCACGCGCGCGGCGGGCGTTCAGGACCTTACGGCCGGCTTTGGTCGCCATGCGAGCGCGGAAGCCGTGGCGGCGCTTGCGCACCAGGTTCGAGGGTTGAAACGTACGCTTCATCTCATCGTCTCCATTCGGGGGGCTGAAACGGACTCAGCCCTGCATTCGAAGCCCGGGCAATAGACGCACCTCGCGGTGCTGTCAAATGCGTTACAGCCCTGTTTGCAACAAAAGCCACGCTATTGGGCCGCTGAAGTTGTGATTTCTGTAACATTCCAAGGCGCAGGGTCAATGCAGCGTGAGGGGGGTAGGTTTCGAGCCCCCGGACATGCACTTCACTATCAACCGACCGAAACCGGGCTCCGACCAGCGCCCCACCCGATATAAGGCACACCCGACGATGACTGAGACAACCGCTCCCAGCCCGCAGAAATCCCCTCTCAAGCGTTTTGCGCCGCTCGCGATCATTGCAGCGGTCGCTGTGGCAGGCATCTTCTTCCTTGGAGATTACCTGAACTTCGAGACGCTGCGCGACAATCGCGAGGCGCTGCTGGCGTTCCGCGATGAGAACTTCTTCCTCATGTCCGTCATCTTCATTCTGGCCTATGCGGCGATCATCGCCTTCGCTCTGCCGGGCGCAGCGATCGCCTCCATCACCGGTGGCTTCCTCTTCGCGATGTTCCCCGGCACGCTCTTTAACATGATCGCAGCTACCCTGGGTGCCACGGGCACCTTCATGGCCGCGCGCTATGGATTTGGTGAGGCTGCTGAGAAAAAGCTCGCAGACTCGAAAGGCGTGATGGGCAAGATCAAGAAGGGCATCGACGAGAACCAGTGGGAGACGCTCTTCCTCGTTCGCCTCCTGCCGATCTTCCCCTTCTTTGTCTCGAACATCGCGCTCTCCGTCGTGGGTGTGCCGCTCTGGAAATACGTGGTGGGCACGTTCTTCGGCATCCTGCCGGGCGCGGTTGTCTACACCTCCATCGGTGCGGGCCTCTCAGATGTCTTTGCCCGCGGTGAGACGCCTGACCTTGGCATCATCTTTACCTGGCCGATCCTCGGACCGCTCCTTGGTCTGGCCGCGCTCGCCCTGCTGCCGATCATCGTGAAAGCAGTGCGCGGCAAAAAGAGCCTTTAACGCCCGGCATCGCCGGGCAGCCCCCGACCCTCCCCCCGGGAGGGGGCTACCTCATCCTTCACCACTATGCGGATAGCCCGGGGATATCCGCATCATCTTCGCCCCAAGGCACGCTTAAAGGCCCCCACCCAGGGTCAGGGGCTGCCCTCCCGACCGACCAGGACCAAAACCATGACCGACCAATCCAAAATCGACGCTGCCACCTCTCTCCCTGCCAAGATCAAAACAGATCTGCTGATCATCGGGGGCGGCTCTGGCGGTCTCTCGGTCGCGGCGGGTGCGGCCCAGATGGGGGCGGATGTTGTCCTCCTCGAAGGCCACCTGATGGGCGGAGACTGTTTGAACTTCGGCTGTGTGCCGTCCAAAGCCCTCCTCGCGGCTGGTAAGCAAGCCCACGCCATGGAAAGCGGGAAGCCCTTTGGCGTGACCCCGGTGATGCCCGAGGTGTCCTACGCCGCCGCAAAGGACCACGTGCGCCACGTCATCGACGAGATCGCGCCTATGGACAGCCAGGAGCGTTTTGAGGGCTTCGGCGTCAAAGTCATCCGCGAGTATGGCAAGTTCACCGGCAAGAACACAGTGCAGGCGGGCCCGCATGAGATCACCGCGCGCCGCATCATTGTGGCCACCGGCTCCGGCCCCTTCGTGCCGCCGATCCCCGGCCTTGCCGACACGCCGCATTACACCAACGAAAACATCTTTGGCCTGCGCGACCAGCCTGAGCACCTCGTGATCATCGGCGCCGGGCCCATCGGCCTTGAAATGGCGCAGGCGCACCGCCGCCTGGGCTGCAAAGTCACCGTCATCGAGGCGGGCAAGGCGCTGGGCAAAGACGACCCGGAGATAGCGGCCATTGCGCTGGAGAAGATGACCTCTGAGGGCGTTGTGATCATGGAAGGTGCAGCTGCCGAGGAAGTCACCGGCAAAGACGGCGCCATCACAGTGAAGACGTCTCAGGGCGACGTGACGGGCACGCACCTGCTGGTGGCCGTGGGCCGCAAAGTGAATGTCGACAAACTGAACCTCGAAGCGGCTGGCGTGACCTACGACCGCACGGGGGTGAAGGTGGATGCCACGCTGCGCTCCGTGACCAACAAAAAGGTCTACGCGATCGGTGACGCGGCAGGTGGCCTCCAGTTCACGCATCTGGCGGGCTATCACGCGGGCATCGTCGTCCGCTCCGCCGTGCTCGGTCTGCCAGCGAAGGCCAGCTACAACCACATCCCTTGGGCCACCTACACGGACCCTGAAATCGCGCAAGTTGGCCTGACGGAAGAGCAAGCGATCAAGAAGTACGGCAAGATGGCTGTCTTCGTGGCGCGCTATGAGACGGACGAGAACGACCGCCTCGTCGCGGAAGGCGGCGGCAAGGGCCTGATCAAGGTCATGGTCGTCAAAGGCCGGCCCGTGGGTGCCTCGATCGTGGGCAAGCAAGCGGGCGAAATGATCGCCATGTGGGCCATGGCCATCGCCAACAACCTGAAAATGACGGCGATTTCTAACACTGTGCTGCCCTATCCGACGCTTTCAGAGATTAACAAACGCGCCGCGAGCGCCTATTTCTCCCCCAAGCTGTTCCAGAGCGATACAGTCAAGAAAGTGGTGCGCTTCGTTCAGAAGTGGCTTCCGTAAGAGAGGACAAGCCCGGTGAATACCCTTTCGGGACGCTTCCTGATCCTGACCATCATCTTCGTGATGCTGGCGGAGGTGTTCATCTTCGTCCCCTCCATCGCGCGTTTCCGGGAGGACTTTCTTCTGCAGCGGATCGAGAGATCGCAAATCGCGTCTCTCGTTCTGCTGGCCGAAGATACGATCACGCCCAACCTCGAAGACGAACTCTTGGAGAACGCGGGTGTCTACAACGTGGTGCTGCGACGGGACGAGGCGCGTCAGCTTGTTCTATCCTCTCCAGTGATCCAGCCCATCCACGCCACATATGATCTTCGCGATCCAACGGCGTTCGAGCTGATCCGCGACGCGTTCATCTGCCTCTTCGATACCGAGGAAAGGGTGATCCGCGTGATCGGCAATCCGACGCGCGAGGCGGGTCTTTTGATCGAAATCACGCTCGGGACGACCGAGCTGCGCCGCGCGATGATCGACTATGGTCTGACCATCCTTGCGCTTTCCGCCGCGATCTCGGTGTTCACGGCGGTGCTGCTCTTCTTTGCGGTGCAAAGGCTGCTCGTCATGCCGATCCAGGGCGTGGTGCAGGCGATGAAGCGCTATTCCCGCGCGCCAGAAGACGCCCGCAATATCATCGAGCCTGGTGCCGGGGTGCTGGAGCTGCGTCAGGCCGAAGATGCCCTTCTGTCTCTGCAGACCGATCTGACGAGTTCACTGAAGCAGAAGGATCGCCTGGCCCAGCTGGGTGCGGCGGTGGCCAAGGTGAACCACGATCTCAGAAACATCCTGACGTCCGCGCAGCTCTTTACCGACCGCATCGAGACGTCCGAGGATCCGCTGGTGAAACGCCTGGCGCCAAAGCTCGTGAAATCGATCACCCGCGCCGTGAATCTCTGCGAGGCGACGCTGACATTCGGCAAAGCAGATGAGGCGCCGCCGAAACTCGACCGGATCGAGCTTGCGCCGCTGATCAGTGATCTGGTGGAGAGCGAACAGCTCGCCGCGCAGGGCGACGTTCAGCTTACGCATGATGTGCCAGACGATATGGTCGTCCGCGTGGACCCCGAGCAGCTCTACCGCGTGGTGGGCAACCTCACACGAAACGCACGCCAAGCCTTGCAGGCCGCGCACAGGGCAGGGGTTATCAACGTCCGCGCGAGCGAAGACGAAGCCAATTGGTGGATCCGGATTTCAGACGATGGTCCCGGGCTGCCTGCTAAAGCCCAAGAAAAGCTCTTCAAACCGTTCGAAGGCGGCGCACGTGCGGGCGGTTCTGGCCTCGGCCTTGCCATCGCCGCAGAACTCATTCGCGGCCACGGCGGTGAACTCACCCTTGAGAGCACCGGCCCAGAAGGCACCACTTTCGCACTCTCTCTGCCCAAATCCGAGATTGCGACATCTATTGCTCCTGTCTTGACCGAAACGAGCAATATTGGGGTTGCCAAGGCCGGAAGCTAAGCGTATCTCGCGGCTCCGTGGACCGATAGCTCAGCTGGATAGAGTACTTGACTACGAATCAAGGGGTCGGGGGTTCGAATCCTCCTCGGTCCGCCACTTACCTCCCTCTTTGATGATA
>JBCBFV010000177.1:0-5341 GCA_038527425.1 Pseudomonadota bacterium | reverse complement strand
GGCGTTAGCCGTCGCCCATTACCACGGCCATGAAGGCATCCATCAAACCGCTTTCCCGCAGCGCTTGAATGTTGAGATCCTGAACACCGCAATCCCGGCTGACCTCAACGAGGTCGTCACTAGGCAGCATCAACTCGAGCAACGTGTCGTCGTCTTCGAGCGAGGCGAAAGTGACGTCTTCCGAGGACTGGATGTAGTCGACCAGACGGATCGTCTTGTCGCGGAGCTCGTTCACGTCGCCCAGGGCGCTACGACCGGAAAGACCCTGGTAGACGCAGCCATAGGCGTCATCGAATTCCGACGACCACGGAAACTCAGGCACAAGCTCTGCGAGCGACGGATCAAGGCGGCCATAGAGGGCCATCATCGGCTCCCAGGAGGCCTCACCCATGGCGCGCATTTCATTCACAAAGCCGGATTTGTTGAGCCGGGTGAAATCGACATTGGGATCAATTTCTTGGGCCTGAACCGTCATCGGTAGCGCGGCCAGCGCAATGGCAGAGATGAAAATCTTCATACTATTCCTCACTCTAGGGACAAACGGGGGCCAACGGGTCATCGCCACGCGCACAAATCGGACGTTCCCCAAGAGCATCAAGGCGCCATCCAACAGGATCGCCGGTCACATCCCAGACATAGACGGCACGTGTCAGTATCGCGCGAATGGCATCGTCTTCGACAGGTTGGCTGAAATCCACGACCATGTCCTGAATGCCGATGTGGCAGTAGGTCTTGGTCAGACCGCGCAGACCGTTTGCGATTGCAGCGTCCACGAACGACTGCTCGAGCGCGGCCGTGACGCGCACGGTGTCTTGGTCGGGAAGGTCGACAAACATCAGCGGATCGAGCGGCGCAAAACCATCGAGGATGTCCGGCTTACTTAACGAACAGGCCAATACGCTGCTCGCTCCAAACGCAAGGACACTCGCGCTTGCAACCATTGTCCAAATTGAAGGCAATGCGCCGCTACTCCACTCAATTAGCGAAACGTATGACGAAAGACGCAACGCTGGATTGTAAAAAACGGACGCGGCGGCGTGGTTATGCCCCGGCCACGATACTTTGCAGAACCCCATCGTCGTCAAAGCGCAGCTTGCCAGGCGTCGCGCGCATATAGAGCTGGAAGACCTTGGTCAGATGCGCCTGATCATAGAAGCCCGAGCTGTAGGCCAGATCGGCGAGATCCGCGCCCGGGTTCGCCCCAAGTGCCTGAAGTGTCGCGAGAACTTTCTTGATCGTTGCGAAGGCCTTGGGTGCGATGCCCACATGATAGATGAACTCGCGCCGCAGGTGGCGTTCGCTCACCCCAAGCTCGCGCGCGAGCTCGGCAATGCGTAGGTCGCCTTTGCTTTCTTCGATCTTGGCAGCTGCAGCTTCGACGACCTCGTCAGCTGCGGGCGCGTCGCTTGCAAAGCCCATCAGGATTTCGGTGAAGGTCTCAAGCGTGGCGGGCCCTGTGACGTCCGTTTCGAAGAACTCGCATTGGTTGACCAATGCGCCCATGTCGCGCCGCATGACGCGGCTGGCGCCGAGGGGTGTGAACTCCGCCAGGAAGTGCCGGAACGGGCCTTCGATCGTGTATTCGGCGTCAAACGTGGTCAGTTGGCCGGACAGGTGACAGCAGCAGGGTTCCAGCGGGAAATCAACGCCCTGCGCGGAGGCCGTACCGCTGCCCTTTGGCACCCACCCAAAATAGATATGCCCCGTGGGACGTGCAGGCACCGTGACCGTCTCCGCCTGCTCGAAATCGAGCGCGAGGAACCTGGTGACCAGACCGTTCAAAGCTTCTGGGACGGCATGTTCCTGATAACTGGGGATGTTTGACACGTAGTTCTCTCCTGACAAAGCCTTGGCTTGGGTCCTTTGCGGCCCTTGCCAATACCCTGTCGCGGCGCGCAGCACTAGCCCGCGAGAGAGAGCCTACTGGTGGATAAGGACGTTGAAGCCTTCTTCCGGCGCCGGAGGTTGGAAGTGCTGCGAGACGCGCGCGAATTCCTCTTCAGTGACCGCGAAGGGATGATCGCCTTGAGCGTTGCGCGCTTTTAGCCGCGCCAAGCAGACCTCATCGGGCGTATCGAGCACGTGAAGCAGATGGGGGGCCTCAGCTTCTTCAAAGATCCCGCGCATCCAGGCGCGGGCGTCGACCGTGTTGGCTTGGAAATCCAGCACCACCGAAACGCCGCTGCGCAACAGAGAAACGATATGGGGCGCCATGGCGGAGCGCAGCTTGCCCGAGCATCGCACAAAGTCTCGCAGCGTCTTCATGTCTTCAGCAAAGAGGGCTTTGAGCCAATCATCCTCCGAAATCACCACGGTATGCGCCTCGCGCCCAAGGCGCTGGGTGAGCGTGGACTTACCAGAGGCAATCTTCCCGCAGATCATGTGCAGTGTCGGAGCCTTCGCCGGCATTGTTGTGGCCTCCTACTCCGCCGGCACGGCGGGGGCGCCGGTAGGGTCGGCCCGCTTGGCTCGCTTCTCGGTCAGCATCAACATCGCCGGCGTCACAATGAGCGTCAGGACCGTGGCTACGACCAGGCCACCGGCGATGGCGCTCGACAGCTCAGTCCACCACTGGGTTGAAGGCGCGCCGTACACGATCTCGCGCGTGAAGAAGTCGATGTTGAGCCCGATCACCATAGGCATCAGGCCCAGCGCCGTCGTCACAGAGGTCAGCACCACTGGCCGCAGACGTTGAGCACCGGTGCGCAGCACTGCTTCGAGCGGGGACTGCCCAGAGGCTTTCAGCTGGTTGTAGGTATCGATCAGAACGATGTTGTTGTTCACAACGATACCCGCGAGCGCGATCACCCCGATGCCGCCCATGACGACGCCAAAGGGTCGGCCCGTGACCAGAAGCCCGAGCAGGACACCCGCGATTGAGAAGACAATCGCGCTCATCACGATCAGCGCCTGATCGAAGCGGTTAAACTGCAAAAGCAGGATCATGAACATCAAAAGGATCGCGGAAGCGAAGGCGCCCAAGAGGAAGGTCATCGCCTCGTTTTGGTCCTCGGCCTCGCCGGAGAAGCTGTAGGTCACGGACGACGGCAACCCCTCGTCCATGAAGGCCGTCAGCTTCTCGACTTGCTCGTTGAGGAGCACGCCCGGCGCCAGGTTTGCCTCGATCGTCACAACGCGACGCTCATCGATGCGGGTGATGGTGCCCACACGCTCGGTGGGCTCAAAACTCACGAAGTTGGAGATTGGCACGAGGCCAGAAGACGTGGGCACCCGGAGATTACCGAGCTCCGCCAGTGAGCGCTCCTGATGTGGGAACCGCACCCGGATATCGAGCGTGCCGTCCACGTCACCAGGGCGGTAGCTCGCCACTTCGATGCCCTGCGTCAGCAACTGCACCGCTTGGCCGAGCAGGCTCACATCCGCACCAAAGCGTGCAGCCTCCACGCGATCCACGATGATCGAGAGCTCGACCCCCGGCAAAGGACGGGTGTCGGTGATGTCGGTGAACCCGCCAATCGTCGCCATCGCTTCGCGCACACCTTCGACGGCGGCGGCTTGGTCGGCTGCGTTGTTTCCTAGCAGCTTCAGATTGATCGGTTTGCCGCCCGCAGGCCCGCCATCATCGGTGAGCACTTGCACGTCGATGCCCGCGATATCGGCCACCTCCGTCCGGATCTCGGCGCCGATTTCTTCGGCTGTGCGCCGTTTGTCCCAATCAATGAGATCGAGCTGCAGCGTGCCGATCGTCTCTTCGTCGCCCTGCCCTGCGCTTAGCACCGAGCGCGCATAAAGCGTCTCTACTTCGGCGTAGCCCAGCAGCCTGTTTTCGACGAGGCGCACCAGACGGTCACGCTCGTAGATCGAGATATTGTCGCGCGTGCGGATCTGGACCGACATGAACTCCGGCTCGACCGAGGGGAAGAAGTTCACGCCATTGCCGAGCTGTCCGTAAGCGCCAAAAGCACCGAGGAGCATCGCCACCGCCAGCATCACCGTGGCACCTGGGCGCAGGATCGCCCATTCGAGCGCGCGCACATAGGCACCCGTGAGGCCACCAATCTCGCGCGGGTCGCCGGTTTCGGCGTGATGGAGCGTGGCCTTGGACGTCGCCGATTGGGGCTGTCGGCGGCCGATCCACCCGCCAACAACCGGAATGAAGAGCAGCGCCATGAAGAGCGACGCAAAGAGCGTGAAGATCACCGTGATTGGCAGGAACTTCATGAACTCGCCCACCATGCCCGTCCAGAAAAGGAGCGGGAAGAACACGCTGAGCGTCGTCGCCGTAGACGCGATGATCGGCCAAGCCATGCGTTTGGCGGCAAAGGAGTAGGCCTCCTTCGGGCTCGCACCTTCTTGCAGCTTCCGGTCTGCGAGCTCGGTCGTCACGATGGCCCCGTCCACGAGCATGCCCACCACTAGGATGAGCGAGAAGAGGACTACGATGTTCATCGTAAAGCCGAACATCCAAAGCGCCGTCACGCCCGCCAAAAACGCCCCCGGGATCGCCAGGCCCACAAGGATCGCGGAGCGAAAGCCCATGGCAAAGACGATCACGATCATCACGAGGATGACCGCCGCAATCACGTTGGCCTCGAGATCGGAGAGCAGGTCCTCGACCTGCTCAGACTGGTCTTGGAGGAAGTCCACACGCACCGTGTCAGGCCAATTCTCCTGAAGCTCGGCCACGCGGGCCTTCACGTCATCAACGGTGACAATGATGTTGGCGCCGGAGCGCTTCGTCACTTCGAGCGAGAGTGCCGGCTGCCCATTGATACGCGCAAAGCCCGTGGGATCATCAAAGGCACGCCGGATGGTGGCCACGTCGCTAAACGTGACAACGGTACCGTCGCGCACTTTCACAGGCATGCTGAGAACGTCTTCGAGATCCTCGATCAAGCCAGGCACTTTGAGTACAACGCGACCTGCGCCCGCCTCGATCGCACCCGCGGCGATCAGCTGGTTGTTCCGCTGGATCTGGCCGATGACCTCCTCGAACGAGAGGTTGTAGGTCTGAAAGACAGTCGGATCGATCAGGACTTCGAGGAACTCGTCCCGCTTCCCGCCGATTTCGGCCTCGAGCACGCCCGGCAGGCCCTCGACCGCCTCCTGCACCTCATCGGCAAGCTCATTCAGCGCGCGCTCCGGCACTGGGCCTGACAGTAGGATCGTGATGATCGGGAAGAGCGCCGTATTAATCTCGGTAATTGTGATGTCGTAGGCGTCCTCGGGCAGCTCGCCCTCAGCGCGGTCTGCGGCCTCGCGAACCTTGTCGAGCGCCTCATCAATGTCGCCCCCCGGCAGGAAGTCGAGCTGTACGGCGGCAAAACCCTCTGAGGCATGGCTCTCCATCCGGTCGAGCCCGGTGATCGAGGCGAACTCC
>JBCBFV010000176.1:0-5345 GCA_038527425.1 Pseudomonadota bacterium | reverse complement strand
GCATCGTGACCCGCCCCGCCTCCTTGAGCATCGCGGGAATGATCGTGTGCATCGGGCGCTTGCCGCCAGCCGCCTCATTCGGATGCCCCGGCACAAGACTGAACCCCGCGCCCCGGTTCTGGAAGTTGATCCCGAAGCGCTCTGACGCAAGCCCCGACCCAAACGAGTGAAACACCGAGTAGATCAGGCTCACCGCCTGGCGGTCCTTGTCGACGACGGAGATGTAGATCGTGTCTTTGTGGACGGCCTCGGTGATGGGCGCGGCGTCGGCCATGGCTTTGTTCGGATCGATGAGCGCGACGAGCTGTGCGGCGGTATCCGTCGACAGCAGATGTTCGAGGCGTGCGGTGTGATCGCGGTCCGCCAGAAGGCGGTTGCGCGCGTCATAGGCAAGCTTGGTGCATTCGGCCTCGATATGGGCGCGCTCTGCGCCCCAGGGGTCCATGCCTGCGATATCAAAGTGCTTGAGCATGTTGAGCATGAGTACCGCGATGGCACCCTGACCGTTCGGGGGCTGCTCGACGAGGTCATAGGGGCCGTAGGTGCCGGTGATCGGGTCCACGTAATCGCTGGCGACGTTTGCGAAATCATTGAGCGTGTGGGTGCCGCCCGCGGCGCGCAGGCTTGCGACCATGTCTTCGGCGACTTCGCCCTCGTAGAAACCGGCGCGGCCCTCGTCCGCGATGCGGCGCAGGACTTCGGCCTGGCGCGGCGCGCGGAAGACCTCGCCCGGCATGGGCGCGCGGCCGTCCATCGTGAAATCACGTGCGGAAGGGTGCAGGTTTTCGAGCGCCTCGGACCAATCGAAAGACACACGTGGCGCGACGGGGATGCCAGCCTCGGCGTAGTGGATCGCGGGCGCGAGCACTGATTTAAGGCCCAGCTTGCCGTAGTCTGACGACAGGCGGCAGATTGCGTCGACGGCGCCCGGCATGGTCACCGCAGCGGCAGAATAGGGTGGGATCACGGAATGCCCCGCGGCACGCAGGGCTTCAGCTGACAGACCGGCCGGGCCTTTGCCCGATCCGTTGATGGCAATGATATCTGCTTCGGGCGAGGGCGCGACGAGGGCGAACATATCGCCGCCGATGCCAGTCATCTGAGGCTCGCAAAACCCGAGCAAAACCGCGCCAGAAAGGGCCGCGTCAACAGCGTTGCCGCCAGCCTCGAGGATCTGCACAGCGACCTTGGCTGCGAGTGGGTGGGATGTGGCGCACATGCCGTTGGTTGCCAGGACCGGGGAGCGGCCCGGGAGATGAAAATCGCGCATGTTAGCCTCGCTTTAGTCGTGGCGGGCAAACTAAGCCGAACGGTGGCGAATTCAATCTGTTTAGGGAGTGTAGTCCTCGACGCCGGACACTGGGTGGGGGCTGTTTTGCCCGACGCCGAGGTGAAGCTTGTTAGCAGCTACAGGTGAGGTTCTCGCGTTGTATCGCGTCTAGGGCTTGCCCCCTTTGCGGCGGAATTGCGGCAATGGACGAAATCCAAGAAACAATCTGTCCAGCGATCTCGGGGCAATAGAAGCCTAGAACTTCCACCCGGCGCGTCGCGGTACCCGCACTGCGAGCATCGGTTTTATCAGCGGTGAGCGGAAGCGCACGAGGTCGAGCGCCTCATGCACGCCTACGCAATCCACGCCGTCGATCCGCGTGCGCACGGCGGACCGGGAATAGAAGGGCGCGTCGAGCATGTTTTGCACTTGGACTGGCGTGGTTCCGGGGTCGGCACGCGTCTCGCGCCGCACTGCCCAGAGCGATCGTTTGAACGGTGTCAGCGGGGGTTTATCGGTCAAGACGCTGGGCTGGCCGTTGGCGTCGAAGGCAACCGCGGTGGCGAGTTTCGAGCCATCGAGGCGGTCGGCGTCGTAGAAACACACCGATCCATCGCCCTTCGGGAAACGACCCCAGTTCCAGTAGCTGAAATCCTGTTCCAGTGCGCGGGTACCGAAGTTGGCATCGAAATATCCGTGCCCGTCCCACTTCCAACCATCGGCATCGAGGTCGACGCTGATGCGCGCAGTGGGGGCGAAGGGGCGCCAGACATGGGCGCCGTCCTCGGTGAGGGGCATCTCTACCCCGGTGACGCCCGTGGGCCTCACCCGCACTTGGCCGCGAACACGGGAAATGAGCGGCGGGCTGGAGATCTCATCGATGTCGATGACCAGCTCGTCACCCGTCCAATGCATGGAAGACGGGCCCACCTGAAAGCGGTCAGAGGTGACGCGTAGGGCCGAGGTGCCCCGGTCTGTCATCGTAAAGCGCCCGCCAGGCCCGTAGGTGGCCACGTTGATGCAGCAGTGGTTCTGCGGGCTGCGGCGCCCTGACCACGCGTACCAAGGCGAAAAAACCGAGCCGATAAAGCCGATGATCGAAATGGCGCGACCGCCGCCGATCTTCAGGCCGTCGACATACCACCACGCGTAGCCGTTGGGTGGGACAGAGAGGTCGAAGTTCGGGCCTGTCTCATCTCCTCTGCCGCGTGCTGGGCGGAGAGGGTTGCCATCGGCACCCCCGCCCCCGGATGGGTACCCCCGCCCACGAGGAAGAGGCCCGGGATCCGTGTGCGTGCTGTCGGCCGCTGGAAAGCCGCCATCATCCCATGTGGGCTCTGCCCGTAAAGGGATCCGGCCGAGCCGGGGAACCGTGCTTCCCATTCCCGCGGTATCGTCAACGCCCTGTCGGCGGGCCAGCTGTCGAAGGTCAATCCGAATTGGGCGAGTGTCTGATGAGTCCGTTGGCGACATGCCTCTTTCTCCTTTGCGGTAGGAGCTGCGCCTTTCTGAGCATCCGTTGTTGGCGCGGCATTTAAGATGATTTCGAAGCGCTCCAGATCGGGGGTCGTGATGCCTGTCCCGCGGTCCTCGGCGCAGATGTAGATGGTGGCGTCTTCGGGCATCTCGCCCCTTGCGATCGGGTCGAATTCGCCCCGCGGGTCGGTGGCGAAGAAGACGTTGTGATGGACGAGCTCCGGCCCCGCAGCGCGGGCGGCAAAGGCCCAGACGCGAGCCGAGAGGCTGCGTTTTTCAAGGGGCGCTGCAGGAACTGCTGCTGTTGCCGTGGCACCGAGCAGGCCCGTGCTCAGCGCGCGCGGATCACCGTTGAAGACGACCTCTTCGCAGGCAAAGCGCCCATCGCCAGTATGAACGGCCGCGACCGTGCCGCCTTGCATCTCGATCCGTGTGACGTCGGCGCCAAGCATGAAGCTGACACCCATCTTCTGTGCCAGTGCTTTCAGCGACAGCGCCATGTTGTGCATGCCGCCTGCCACGCGCCACACGCCGCTGGCCTCAGAGTGCGAGATCAGCGAGAGCACCGCCGGCGACCGGTAAGGCGATCCTCCAACATAGGTCGCGTAGCGCCCGAAGAGCTGCCTGAGATGCGGATCCCTGAAGTCGCGGGCAAGCTTCTGCGCCAGCGTGGACAGCGGCGCCATGGCGCGGATGAGCGATGGTTCCTTGAGAACCCGCGCGGTCAGGCCAACCCGGCTGGGTTTGCTCGCGCGCATCATGGGCAGATCAAAGGCATCAAAGAGCCGCGCAGCTTCGGCTGAGAACTTTTCGAAGTCTGATCGCGCTGCGGCACCAAAGACGCCACCGATCTCGGCAGCTGATCTTGTCTGATCTTGCCAGAGGTCGAGCACCGCCCCATCGCGCCACCAGTGCCGGGCAAGATGCGGCTCGGGCACGAGGGTCACGTGATCCTCAAGGTTCTCACCGATGCTGGCAAAAAGATCGTCAAAGACGGGCTTCATCGTCAGCACCGTGGGGCCAGTATCAACAGGTCCCGCTTCCGAGGGCACCGTGCGCATCTTGCCACCTACTTCAGGGGCCCGTTCGAGCACGAGCACATCGCGCCCCTGAGCGCGCAGCCTAAGGGCTACGGCGAGACCACCGATTCCGGCTCCGATAACGATACTGCGCGCTTGCGCGTCCATGCGGACCTCCGAGTGGCAGTGTTGACTTGGACGCCCAAAGTGTCCAGTGTAATTTACAGTCAGACTGTCCGCATTGCCTGACTAAGCCTCTTAAGAACTAGGAGACAGGCGCCATGGAACAGCGAATCGAGGCGGCGATATCGGCCGCAATCCGGCTTGGACAAGGAAGGGGCGCGGTACCTGCGCAGCTTGCTTCTGCGTTGGATTATGCGGTCACGCCAGGTGGCGCGCGGATTCGCCCGACGATCCTCACATCTGTTGCGATGGCCTGCGGCGATGACGCGCCCGAAGTGACGGATGCTGCTGCAGCGGCGCTCGAACTTATCCATTGTGCGTCTCTCGTCCATGACGACATGCCGTGCTTTGACGACGCTGATACGCGCCGCGGAAAACCCTCCGTTCACCGCGCGTATTCGGAGCCTCTGGCTCTGTTGACGGGCGACAGCCTTATCGTGCTCGCTTTTGAACTTCTCGGGCGCGTTGCCAAGCGTGATCCAATGCGCTCGGCGCAGCTGGTCATCACCCTCGCGCAGCGCACGGGCATGCCCGGCGGTATCTGTGCGGGGCAGGGGTGGGAGAGCGAAGATAAGATCGATCTCGACGCCTATCACCACGCCAAGACCGGCGCGCTGTTCATTGCAGCCACGCAGATGGGCGCGATTGCCTCGGGCCAAGACGCGGAACCCTGGGAGGAGCTTGGTGCCCGCATTGGGCAAAGCTTCCAGATCGCTGACGACCTGCGCGATGCGCTTTATGACGAGGCCGCGCTGGGCAAGCCTGCGGGCCAAGATGACCTTCACGGTCGCCCCAACGCGGTGAGCCAGTGGGGCGTCAAAGGCGCCATTGAGAAACTCGATGACACCCTCGCCGGGGCCATCGCCTCGATCCCGCATTGCCGGGGCGAAGCGCAGTTGGCCGAGATGGTGAGACGCTACGCGGAGCGGCTGACCCCGCTTTACGCCGCAGCACGCACGGCAGCCGAATGAAGCAGGAACCCCGCGTACCGGCCCAACCGGCGGCACGCAAAGGCAAGTTTGGCCGTGGTCCACGGGCCTGGGTCTTGCGCCTTGCCGCCTCCGAGCGCTTCCAGTCTTTCGCAGCAAAAACGCCTTTCTTTGCGGGCAAAGCGCGCCGCGAAGGGGAGGAGATGTTCGACCTCATCGCGGGCTTCGTGAAATCGCAGGTCCTTTTCGCGCTGGTGGAGATGGATGTGCTGACGCGCCTGACCGAAGGGCCGCTGACGCCTTCCGAGGCGGTGCCGGGAATTCCAGGCCGTAACGCGATCCTTCTGCTTGATGCGGGGTGCGCGTTAGGCCTGCTGCGCCACCGCAAGGGACGCTACGATCTCACCACGCGGGGGGCCGCCTTGCTGGGCGTGCCGGGCGTAGTGTCGATGATCCGGCATCATTCCG
>JBCBFV010000175.1:0-5380 GCA_038527425.1 Pseudomonadota bacterium | reverse complement strand
CATGCGGGCCGATCCCACCGGAAGACACTTCGCCAATGCGCGCATTGGCGAAGTGTCTTCCGGTGGGATCGGCCCGCATGACATCAAGCTCCTCCCGAATGGCAGACTCGTCGTGGCGAACGGAGGCATTGATACCCATCCAGAATCCGGCCGCGCCAAGCTCAACCTGGCCACGATGCGCCCAAATCTGACTTACTTGTCAGTCGATGGGCAGGTCCTGGAAACGGTGGAGCTGGAGGAGGGGCTGCGGCTCAATTCCATTCGCCATCTTGCCGTCGATGGCGCGGGCAGGGTCGGGATGGCGATGCAGTGGCAGGGCGATGTTTCGGAAGAAGTCCCACTTCTCGCCGTTCATGATGCCCAAACCAGCAGCCTGACGATCGGAGCAGCCGAGCATCAGCGGTCTTTGCAGGGCTATGTTGGCAGCATCGCGATGGCCGGTGGCGCAGTTGCTATTACCTCGCCCAGAGGTAGCTTGGCGCAGATCTACACCGTGAACGGCTTGGACCTGAGCCACCAGATCGAACGGCCCGACATCTGCGGCGTTGCCGCCTTCGGTCAAAGCTTTGTCACCACCACCGGCGACGGCCTGTTCGAGAGACACGACAGGCTGCACGAAGCCAAAGAAATTGCCTTGAGCTGGGACAATCATCTGGTCGGGCTCTCCACCTAAGCTCTCTCTAAGAACTAGCGCTTGCTTAGGTGAGATGCGCGTCCCTTCGCATCCAAATCCGCTGACGGGCGCGCCCGTTCCATGCCTGCCAGAATGGCGGCGCCGAGGACGATTGGAGCTGCCAAATAGAAAGACGTGGAGAGCGTGACGCGGAAGATTAGGAGATCAGCGAAGAGCGGCCAGAGCAGGGCGACGTATTCGAACGGGGCGAGACGCGAGGCTTCTGCGTATCGGAAGGCGAGGGTCATGGCGATGTGGGCGAAGCCTCCAAAGAGGCCCGCCGAAACGAGGAGCAGCAACGTGCCCGGCGCTGGCATGACCCAGCCCCAGGGGATCGTCAGCAGCGCCCCAGCCATTGAGGCGATCACAAAGTAAAGCGCGATGGCGCCAGGGCTCTCCGTCTTGGTCAGGCTGCGAACCATGATCAGAGCGAGGGCGGTGAGGCCCGCAGAGACGAGGCCAATGAGGTAGCCTGCCAGACGCGTGGCATCCGTACTGGCGCTGAGCTCCGGCCACACGAGGACAATGACCCCGCCGAAGCCGAGTGCGAGGCCCGCAACACGCCATCCCGTCAGCCTTTCGCCCAGCAAAATGACGGCGGCCAGTGTCGTAAGGACTGGGGCGAGCTGCGCAACAAGGCTCGCCTCTGCGACGTTGAGACGAGCCACCGCCGCGAAGGACGTGAAGAGCGCCAGCGCGCCAAAGCTTGAGCGGATGAAATGTGCGCCGGGACGCTTGGTGGCGAGGCCTGCAGGGAATTCTCCCCGGAGCCAAAGGAAGATGACAAGGGGGATCAAAGCGAAGAAGGACCGAAAGAAAACGATCTCCCCTAGTGGGACGTCCTCGCTGACGGCTTTGACGCTGACGAACATGCCCGCGAAGAGGAAGCCTGAAAGGAGGCTTAGGCTGATGCCGAGGGCGGGGTTGTCGGTCACTCCGCGTCCTCGGCGAACGTGTCGCGCAAGGCGTCCCCCACGAGATTGATGGCAAGGACGCAGATCACGACGGCGAGGCCAGGCCAAATCATCTGCAGCGGGGTGGAGCGCATGTGCACCCGCGCGTCGAGAAGCATCGCGCCCCATTCAGGCGTGGGCGGCTGCACCCCGAAGCCCAGAAACCCCAGGGCAGAGATGCCAAGGATCGCTCGTGCGAACATGCTGGTCCAAACCACGGTGAGCGACGGCAGCAGCGTCGGCAGGTAGTGCCAGCGCGCGATCGCAATGGGGGAAAGCCCCGCAAGCCCAGCCTGAACCACATAGCCGCGGGTTTTCAGCGACAGCCCGATCCCCCGCGCCACGCGGGCGTAGCGCATCCAGCTCGTGACCGAGAGCGCGAAGATCAGGCTCCACATGCCTGCGCCCATGAGGCCTGCGATCACGATGGCGGCGACGAGTTCCGGGAAGGCGAGGAAGGTGTCGGTCGTGCGCATGACCGCCCAGTCCACGGACTTCCCTCCGATGGCGGCAACAAGCCCGACCACGGTCCCGACGACGAGACCGATGATCGATACCACAAACGCCAGCCCGAGCGACCATCGCGCCCCGTGCAGCAGGCGGGAGAGGATGTCGCGGCCAAGGGCATCGGTGCCTAGCAGGAACTCCGCGCTGGGCGGTGAGAGGCGCTTTGGAATGTTGATCGCGGTGGGGTCGTGGGGGGCGAGCAGCGGGCCAAGGGCTGCGAGCGCAACAAAGGACACGGCGAGGATGACGACGCTACGCATCCGCCTCTCCAATCCGAGGATCGATGAGGCGGTAAGCCACGTCGATGAGGAGGTTTACGGTGACGAAGATGAGGGCCGTCAGCACCACGACGGCCTGCACATGGGGGAAGTCCCGCGCGCCGATGGCGCTTACGAGGAAGATGGCGAGACCTGGCCTGCCGAAGATCGCCTCTACCAGCACGAGCCCCTCGAGGAGGAAGGCGAGCTCCAAGCCGAAGACAGTAATGACCGGGACGGCGGCATGGGGGGCGATGTGATCCCGGGCGACGTCCCTGCGCGCAACGCCGCGCCGTCGGAACGCCGGGAGGAAGGGCTGGCCTTTGGCCTCCAGAATGCCCGACCGAATGATGCGTGTGAGCGAGGCTGCGACGCCGAGCCCCAAGGTCAGGGCTGGCAGGACGGCGTGCGCTGGCGTGCGGGCGCCCATGGCCGGGAGCCATGCCAATTGCACCGCGAAGATGAGGATCAGGATGAGGCCCAACCAGTAGGATGGGATGGCGTTGCCCAGTGTAGCGACAGCCACCGCACCCCGGTCGATCCAGCTCCCCGGACGGCGGGCCGCGATGATGGCCAGCGGTACAGAGATCGCGAGCCCAATCGCCAGCGCCATGAAGGCCAGGGGGAACGTATAGGACATGGCGGTTCGCAGATCCGGCCAGACGGGGCGTCCCGAAACAGCCGAATTGCCGAAATCGAGCACCAAGAGAGGTTGCGCCCAGTCGATAAAGGCGCGCCAAAAACTCTGATCGAGGCCCGCTTCAGCGCGGACACTCTCGATCACTTCGGGGTCGAGCAGCGCGTCAAAGCGGGCCATTGCGATGGCTTGAGCGGGATCGCCCGGTGCGTTCCAGAGAAGAGCGAAAGTGATGATCGCAGTGCCGGTCAGGACGACGGCCGCGCGGATCAGAAGACCAAGGATGAAGCGGATCATGCGGCCACCTCGAGCGCGCCGAGCGCAATTGCCGCGTCGCGCAGCGTGCGCCCGTAGGCGCTTTGTGGTGCCTGAGCGAAGGCTTGCGGTGTTGAGATTTCCTCGATGCGGCCTGATTTCAGCACCGCGATTTCGGTCCCGTGGGCCACGGCATAGCCGATGTCGTGGGTGACGATCAAGGCGGCGAACCCCTCTTCCCGCTGCAACTCCGCAATGAGCTGGGCGGTGTGTTTTTGCGTGACGGCATCGAGCGCTGAGAGCGGTTCGTCAAATAACACCAGAGGCGGGGCAGCGATCAATGCTCGTAGGATCCCAACACGCTGGGCCTGACCGATGGAGACCTCCATGGGGCGGCGGTCGAGAAGGTCCTCAGGCAGCTCCAGACCCTCGCAAAGGCGGGAGAGACGCGCGGGGTCGGTACGTATAACTGGCTCCAGCACCGAGTGGCGGAGGGGAAGGCGCGGATTGAACGCAGCGCGAGGCTCTTGAAGGACGAGGGCAGGGCGGCAGGCTCTGACTGGCTTCCCGTCCCAAGTTAGTGTCCCGGTGTTGGGCTTCAGAAGGCCGAGAATTGCTGCGATCAGGGTCGATTTCCCTGCGCCGCTTTCGCCGACGACGGCAAGCGTT
Organism: Pseudomonadota bacterium; assembly: GCA_038527425.1. Taxonomy (GTDB): domain Bacteria; phylum Pseudomonadota; class Alphaproteobacteria; order Rhodobacterales; family Rhodobacteraceae; genus Shimia_B. The sequence goes on along the minus strand of JBCBFV010000175.1, from coordinate 1,429 downwards.
TGGCCCGGCTCAAGCGTCAAGGACACGTCGGTCAGCGTCGTCACTTTGCCACGCGTTACGGAGACGCTGTCGAGTTTCAGCATGGCAGCGCCGCCCAAGATCGGTGCAGGCACAGCGCAGCGGCGGCCGTGGTTTGCGGGCGCTCGAGCAGGGCATCGGTGGCCGCGTCCTCGACAAGGTGGCCTGCGTCCATGACGAGCAGCCGAGACACCCGTCGCGCCGCGAGGCCAAGGTCATGGGTGACAAGCAGCATCGCCGTCGTCTGGCCCTGCAAATGGGCCTCCAACAAATTCATCGACGCGGCGGCCACCACAGGGTCCAGGGCGGACGTCGGTTCATCAAGCACGATCAGATCTGGTTGCCCGATCAGAGCCATGGCGATGACAAAGCGTTGCTGCATGCCGCGGCTCCAGCCCCAGGGGCGTTTCGACAGATCGCCACCGCTGATCTTGAGCGCCTCGAAGAGCGCTGCCCGGTCAGCTTGCTGGCCCATGGCACGCTCTGCCTCTTGCCAGTGGAAGCCCATAGACCGCAGCGAGTCCAACGCCTCATCGGGGCTCTGCGGCACATGGCTCACGCTGTGGCCCTGCGCGCGCAGATCATCAATCAGCGCATGGCCGAGGGTCGATTTCCCGGAGCCTGACGCGCCGACGAGCCCGACGCGTTCGGCGGGGCTGATCGCCAAAGATGTGGGGTGGAGGATCGTCCGGCCCGAACGCACCGCGCTCAGGCCGGAAACACGTAAAGTCATTCGGTGAAGGACGTCTCGTGGTTGACCCAGTAGGTCTCAGTCGGGTGCACTTGGTAGCCAGACAGGCCCGGCGCTGCGACGTTGACCTGGCTCACGTGGTAGACCGGGATCATGGCCGCTTCTGCAGCGATGATCTGCTGAACCTGTTCGTAGATCTCGGCGCGCTCTGCCTGATCAAAGTTGGCGCGACCGGCGTCGAGCAATGCGTCGAGTTCAGGGTTGGAATAGCCACCCGAGTTCGACCCGCCACCGGTCTTCAGAAGCGTCTCCAACACGCCGCCCGGATCACCTTGGGGCGTCATGACCCAGGCCTGCAGGAACATGTCCGCTTCGTTGTTCGTGATCAGGTCATTGCTCGCACCCCATTCACCGATGCGGATGTTGGCGTCGACGCCGATGGCGGAGAGGTAGGCCTGAGTGATCTCTGCCGTGGGCGGCAGGGCTGCGCGGGAGGAGTAGGTGACGATGTCGATCTCAAGCGGTTCGCCGCCCAACATCCACTTGCCGCCTTCTTTGACCGCACCAGCCTCGGCGAGAAGCACCTCGGCTTTGGCAGGATCGTAGGCCGCCGGGATGTCGGCTGCCCAACCTTTGCCTGCGGGGAAAGTTGTGCCTGCTGGCACACCGCCCACACCCGAAAGCACCGCGTCGACGATCCCGTCGCGGTCGATCGCCAGC
>JBCBFV010000174.1:0-5417 GCA_038527425.1 Pseudomonadota bacterium | reverse complement strand
GGCAACGAAGCGGGTCATCTTGTCGACAAATGCGTCGTCCGAGAGGTTTTCTTCGAGCACGTAGAGGCCGTCTTCGAGCGTCGCGACGCCTTGATCCTCGTACTTGAAGGTCACGAGGTCATCGGGCGAGAGGCCCGCGTCGATCACCTGCCAATACTCGTTGTAGGTCATCGTGGAGATACACGCGGCCTGACCGTTGAGGATCGGGTCGACGTTGAAGCCCTGCTTGAGCACCTCGACACCGGCGTCAGAGCCGTCGGTGGGGATTTCAAGCTGGCTCATCCAGCTCAGGAACGGGAATTCGTTGCCGAAGAACCAGACGCCAAGCGTCTTGCCAGCGAAGTCATCGGTCGTGGCCACGCCCGCGTCTTTGCGGCAGGTCAGCATCATGCCCGACGATTTGAAGGGTTGCGCGATGTTGACCATCGGCAGGCCCTTCTCACGTGCGGCGAGGGCTGCTGGCATCCATTCGACGGTCACATCTGCGCCACCCCCGGCGAGAACCTGTGTTGGTGCGATGTCCGGGCCGCCCGGCTTGATCGTCACGTTCAGATCCGCATCCGAGTAATAGCCGTTCTCGAGCGCCACGTAGTAGCCCGCGAACTGCGCCTGGGTGACCCATTTGAGTTGGAGCGTCACGTCGTCGGCCGCAAGCGCCGGCATCGCTAGCAGCGAGAGCGCCGCAGCCTTGCAAGTGAGTTTGATATCCATGGGTAGTCCTCCGTGTTGAATGACGTGTTGATTATCGGTTGCGATGGGACGGGTGCCAGAAGGTGACCCGCCTCTCGATCCAGGCCATGAGCCCGAAAATGCTGGTGCCGACCATCGCTGCGACAGCGATCTCAGCCCAGACAAGGTCGATTGACAAGCTGCCCACGCCTGTCGAGATCCGAAAGCCCATCCCGCGCGTGGGAGAGCCAAAATATTCAGCGACGATGGCACCGATTAACGCCAGGGTTGTGGCCACCTTAAGTCCGTTGAAGATGAAGGGCATGGCTGCGGGCAGGCGCAGCTTAAGCAGCGTCTGGCCGTAGCTTGCCGCATAGGTGCGCATGAGGTCGCGTTGAAGCGTGTCGCTCGCACGTAGGCCTTCGACCGTGTTCACGAGGATCGGGAAGAAGACCATCACGACGACGACGGCGGCCTTTGATTGCCAGTCAAAGCCGAACCAGTTCACCATGATCGGCGCGATCCCGACGATGGGGAGTGCTGCAAAGAAGTTGCCGATGGGCAGGAGCCCGCGTGTCAGGAAGCTCGACCGGTCAATTAGGACCGCGCAGATGAACGCGGCAGCCGCGCCGATGGCAAAGCCGCGGAAGGCGCCTTTGACGACGGTTTGCACGAAATCGATCCAGAGTACCTCGAGCGAGGCCGCGAAGGTCGCGCCCACCATGGAGGGGGGCGGCAAGATCACCGGGCTCACGCCGAGGCCACGGACGATCCCTTCCCAAAGCACAAGGAGCGTCACGCCGAAGAGGACAGGCACGGCGATGCGGACGGTGAGGGTGCCGCTCCACCTTGAATTGCTGAGCCAGATGTTGGCACCCCAGGCCGCGACCCAGAAAACGAGGGCGAGGAGAAGCGCGCTCATGCCTCGGCCCCCATGCGTCTGAGCGACAGGCGCTGGATGAGGTCGATGAGCGTGACGAGGAGCCCTGCGAGTATCGCCGCTGTAAAGAGCGCCGACCAGATCGCAAGCGGCGTGCCGAATTGGTCCCCGATCAGGATGCGCGCGCCGAGGCCGCTGATGGCGCCAGTGGGAAGCTCGCCCACGATGGTGCCCACGAGGGCAGCGGCGATGCCAACTTTGAGGGAGGTGAAGAGGAACGGCAGCGAGGCCGGGAGCCTGAGTTTCAAAAAGCTCTGAAAGCCCGTGGCGTCATAGGTTTTGAGGAGATCGAGTTGCGACGTCTCCGGCGCTTTGAGGCCCTTCACCATGCCCACCAGCACCGGGAAGTAGCACAGATAGGCGGAGATGATGGCCTTTGGCAGCCCGCGCCCCTCCACCCCCACTTGGGAGGACAAGACGATGATCATCGGCGCAATGGCCACGATGGGGATGGTTTGGCTGATGATGGCCCAGGGCAGAAGGCTCAGCTGCGCGGTGCGCGAATAGACGATGGCGACGGCCCCGACGATCCCGAGGCTCGTGCCCAAGAGAAAGCCCCAGAGTGTGGACTGAAGCGTGATCCAGCCATGGTAGATGAGCGAGCGTTTCGACCACGCGCGGCCCTTCAGGGCCATGGCGCCGGTGGTCTTCCAAAGCTCCTGTCCGACCTGCGTGGGCGTGGGAAGGCGTGGTCGATCAAGGGCATAGCCCACGGCCACGTAGTCGCTGTTATCGAGCATGAGCCGCCAGACGGACACGTCGCGCCGGGCCACGGGGCCTTCGGGGATCACCTCCGCCCCGCCGCGTTCGGCCACGTCGAGCGCTGGGCGCACGTTCATCGGCGCCACGGCCACCCACCAGAGGCCCACGATCACCAGAAGGACGCTTATGACCGGGAAAATGGACCTCACCGGCGCCACTCCATCCGGAGTTCCGGGAGGCCGTCGCCGCGACCCTCGGGCCTGCGTTCGACGGTTTCAAACCCCTCGCGGTGGTAAAAGCGGTGGGCGGCGGTGTTGGGCTCATGCGTCCAGAGCTGCACGTAGTCGCGGCCCTCGCGCACGCGGTCGAGGAGCTCTTTGCCGGCGCCGGAGCCCGGTGAGGCGGTGTAGAGCCCGCCGATCAGGCTCTCTTCGACGTTGAACGACAGGTAGCCCGCGATGGGATCGCCGATCACCCAGAACTCCCGCTGGGGAATGCCCTTGGCGAGAATCTCGGTAAGCTCTTCTTTGCTGGGTTGCGCTTCTTCCATCCAAGGCACGCTCTCCAGCCAGCCCCGCACGATGCCCGCGCAGGCAGCGGCATCGGCCTCATGGGCCAGGCGGAGCGTGCCCGCGTCACTCATAAGAATGCCCCGCGCGCAGGCCTTCGCGGACACGGTGGGCGAGCGCCAGAAACTCCGGCGTTTCGCGGATATCGAGGGGGCGTTCGCGGGGCAGATCGCTCTCAATCACATCGGTGATGCGGCCTGGGCGGGGGGACATGACGACGATCTTGGTCGACAGATACACCGCCTCGGGGATCGAGTGGGTGACAAAGGCGATGGTCTTGCCTGTCTGATCCCAGAGCTGGAGGAGCTGTTCGTTCAGGTGGTCGCGCACAATCTCATCAAGCGCGCCGAAGGGTTCGTCCATGAGGAGGAGATCGGCGTCAAACGCCAGCGCCCGCGCGATGGAGGCGCGCTGCTGCATGCCGCCCGACAGCTGCCAGGGGTATTTGTTCTCAAACCCCTCCAGATCGACGAGCTTGAGCACCTTTTCTACCCGGCCAGCCATCTCGCTTTTGGCGTAGCCCATGATCTCCAGCGGCAGCCGAATGTTGGCGCCAATGGTGCGCCAGGGGTAGAGGCCAGCGTGCTGGAAGACGTAGCCGTAGGCCCGGCTCTTGCGCGCCTCATCGGGGCTGAGCCCGTTGACGGTAAGCGTGCCCGATGTCGGCGTCTCAAGCGCCGCCACACAGCGCAGGAAAGTGGTCTTGCCGCAGCCTGAGGGGCCGATGAAGGAGACGAAATCGCCCTTGCCGATCTCGAGCCCCACGTCGCTGAGCGCGTGTACGGGGCCGTCACTTGTCTGGAACGTGAGTTCTAGATCGGTTGCCTTGATCACCGGGTTTTCGTTCATGCCAAGACTACTGATAATTACCCGAATAAACGCCGCCCGGTTCAACAAAGGCCGCAGCTTTCCACAGAAGTGGCTTTGTAAGGGTCCACTGTGGGATCCCCGAGCCAGGCGGGTATTCCGTGTCTGTTTGGCCCAGAAGCTCGAGGGCGACTGGGCGCACCTTTGCTAGCCGAAGATGCCCAACAACTGCGAAGGTATCTTCGATTGTGCGCTGTTTGCTGCCTACCTCCTGTGCGTCCGTCCCGAACAGGTTGTGCCCCCCCGCCTGAAGCATCTGTTCCGCGTTAGGAGCATTTTTGTTCTTGAGCAGATGACCTTCGTAGACACCTCGTGACATGTGGGTCATGCCTCGATACTCAAACTCATTAACTTCAGGTTTTTTCAAAAGAAACATAACCCAGAAGCCCTCTTTAAGCCGGCCAGGACGAAATCCCAATCGCCGCTCCAACTCTTGCGCTGGTTGCATCCGAAGATACCGCGCCTGCGTAAAGAAACCTCGGAGGCTCTGCGTTTCGCCAACCGCGGTTGGGAGAGGCTTATCACCGTCGGCCACGCTTACACTCCCGTCGCCGGGATGCCGGAGCGCTGGACGGGGCGGGGCTGGGTGAGCTCCTTCCACGTGCTGAGCGCTTTGTTGGTGGCGCCGTTGCCGGGGCGTTTGACGAAGTTGCCGTGACCCTCTTGCGTCTTCACCTCGCCGTCGCTGATCGCCACTTGGCCGCGGGTCAGCGTGAAGCGGGGCAGGCCGGTGACTTCTTTGCCCTCGAAGACGTTGTAATCGATGGCTGACTGCTGCGTGCCGGCTGTGATGGTCTTTGATTTCTTCGGGTCCCACACCACGAGGTCGGCATCCGCCCCCACGAGCACCGCGCCCTTCTTTGGGTAGCAGTTCAAGATTTTGGCGATGTTGGTGGAGGTGACGGCCACGAACTCATTGGGGGTCAAGCGGCCCGTCTCCACACCGTGGGTCCAGAGCATGGGCATCCGGTCCTCAAGCCCGCCGGTGCCGTTGGGGATCTTGGTGAAATCGCCCACGCCGTAGCGCTTTTGCTCCGTCGTGAAGGCGCAATGATCAGTTGCCACGACAGAGAGCGACCCCGCCTGCAGACCCGCCCAAAGCGACTGCTGATGCCCCGCGTCGCGGAAGGGCGGCGACATCACACGGCGCGCGGCGTGGTCCCAATCGTCGACGAAATACTCACGATCATCGAGGGTCAGGTGCTGGATCAGAGGCTCCCCCCAGACGCGCTTGCCCTGCTGACGCGCGCGGCGGATGGCCTCGTGCGCCTCCTCGCAGGAGGTATGGACGACATAAAGCGGCACGCCGGCCATATCGGCGATCATGATCGCGCGGTTCGTGGCCTCACCTTCGACCTGAGAGGGGCGTGAATAGGCGTGGGCCTCGGGGCCCGTGTTGCCCTCTGCGAGCAGCTTGGTGGAAAGCTCCGCTACCACATCGCCATTCTCCGCATGGACCATGGCGATCCCGCCGAGCTCCGCCAGGCGGTTGAAGCTGGAGAAGAGCTCATCGTCGTTGACCATGAGCGCGCCCTTGTAGGCGAGGAAGTGTTTGAACGTGTTGATGCCGCGCTCTTCGATCACCGTTTTCATGTCGTTGAAGACCTGCTCCCCCCACCAGGTGACGGCCATGTGGAAGGAGTAGTCGCAGTTCGCGCGGGTCGATTTGT
>JBCBFV010000173.1:0-5459 GCA_038527425.1 Pseudomonadota bacterium | reverse complement strand
CCCGATCTCGCGCCGCAGTCGCATCTGGAGATTGACCCGAAACGCGCGGTGATCGGCCTCGATGCAGATCAAAGCTTTGAACGGGCGCCGTGCTGTCAGCCCGTGCCCGGGGAGCGCATCGTGGGGATCACGTTCCGGGGGAAGGGCGTTGTGGTGCACTCCATCGATTGCCCGAACATGGCGCTCTACGAGGAAGAATCAGACCGGTGGGTGGACCTGCGCTGGCAAGATGGGCGGCACGCGCTGTCCAACACTGTAAGCGTGGAAGTCACGATTTCGAACGATGCTGGCGTGCTCGGACGTATCTGCACGCTCATCGGCGAGCAGGACGCAAATATCTCAGACCTAAATTTCCTCGCCAAGAAACCGGATTTTTATCGCCTAGTGATAGATATCGACCTACGTGATGTAGAGCATATGCATGCGGTGCTAACGGCGGTGGCGGCAGACCCAAATGTTGCCGAAGTTGCCCGGTACCGTAATCCGGAACGCTTGACCTTCGGGGCCGATAAGGCACAAGCGTCGTGAGTTAGCGAGGGGGCCGTCTTGGTCTTCAAGAGACGTGAAAAACTGGGCTTTTGGCGCGGGTTGAAGGAATTAATCCTTCCCCGCGGTGGCTGGGTGCGTGCGTTCTCGTATGTGAAGCTGCGTCTGGGCCGTTTGCCCGGCTCTCCTGAGTACATCGCGCGCGGCATCTGGGCGGGTGTTTTCGCGGCCTTCACGCCGTTCTATGGGCTCCACTTCATAATTGCCGGTGGCCTTGCGTTCCTGATGCGCGGCAACATCATCGCCTCGCTCTTGGCGACCTTCTTTGGCAACCCGCTGACCTATGTGCCGATCGGCGTCGTCGCTTTGCAGACTGGGTACTTCCTGCTTGGCGATGCCCCCAAGAGCGACGCTGAACGGTCCGTCTCTCGCGGCTTTGCCAACGCCGCAGCAGACCTTTGGCATAACTTCAAAGCCCTCTTCACCGATGATCTGGCGCGCTGGTCGGGCCTCGCTCGGTTCTGGGACGATGTCTTCTTCCCCTACCTCATTGGCGGGATCATCCCGGGCATCATCGCGGCGTCGATCATGTACTACCTTTCGGTGCCGGTGATCCGCGCCTATCAGAACCGCCGCAAAGGGCGGGTGAAGCAAAAGCTCGCCGAGATCCGGGAGCGCGCGAAGATGAATTCGCTTCAGAAGAAACTCAATGATCAGGAGGGTTCGTAATGGCACTTCCTCACCAGCGCCTGGGCGTGAATATCGACCATGTGGCCACTGTCCGGAACGCCCGCGGGGGCGCCTATCCTGATCCTTTGCGCGCTGCGAAAGTGGCGGAGGAGGCGGGTGCTGACGGCATCACCGCGCACCTGCGCGAAGACCGCCGCCACATCTCCGACGCTGACATCGAAGGGTTGATGGAGGTGCTTTCGGTGCCGCTCAACTTTGAGATGGCCGCCACGGAAGAGATGCAGAAGATCGCGCTGCGCCACAAACCACACGCCGTGTGCATCGTGCCCGAGAAGCGAGAAGAGCGGACGACCGAGGGTGGCCTCGAGGTCGCGCGGGACGAAAACCGCCTTGCGCATTTCCTCGCCCCGCTGCGCGAGGTGGGCTGCCGCGTGTCGATCTTTATCGCCGCAGATCGTCGTCAGATCGAAGCTGCGCACCGCATTGGTGCCGAAGTGATCGAGCTTCATACCGGCGCCTATTGCGACGCCATCGCTGAGGGCGATCTCGTCACCCGCGATCGCGAACTAGCGGCCCTGACCGAGATGGCGGCCTTCGCCCATTCTCTGGGCCTCGAGGTGCACGCCGGGCATGGCCTCACCTATGACAGCGTGAGCCCTATCGCGGCCCTCCCTGAGGTGCGGGAGCTCAATATCGGCCACTTCCTCATCGGTGAATCCATCTTCCGCGGGCTCACGCCAGCGATCCACGAGATGCGCCGCCTCATGGACGAGGCCCGCGCCCAGAAGGAAGACGTCGCGTGAGCATTTCGCCTTGGCGTTACGGCTTGTGGTTCGCAGGGTTCACCTTTGCGCTGCTGGCAGTGGTGATGGGTGCGCGGGCGCTTCTTGGGCTGAACCTCTCGCCTGCGCTCGCGGTCGTGCTGCCCGCCCTCGCGGCGGCGATGATCGAAGGCTCTCGCTACGCCAAGACCACCCGTGAGCCGGTGCCGTCCCCCTGGACGGACGCGCTGGTGATGACAGGCATTGCTCTGGTGATGCTGATCGTCGTTCTGGTCCCGCTGCTCTTCGGGCCGCTTGGCTTGCCCGCAACATGGGGGCTTACAGCCATCCTCTTTTGCGCGGTACTCTGGTTCGGCACGAACCGCCTTTTCCTGACGCTTGGCGCCCGCAGCGAGTGGGCTGCACAGGACCGTCGCGGCGCGTGAGCAGCAACGCCTCACCAATCCGAGTGGCCGTTTTCGCGCTGGGCCTCGTGCTCGCCGCGCTGTCGCTTTGGCAGATTGAGGCGAAGCGCCCTGACGTGCAGACGGAGCGCACGTGGGTCGGGGAGACCCCCGTCACCCGTTACATCACTCCTGAGGGCCGAGGCCCGGTCGTCGTGGCCCACGGCTTTGCCGGATCGCGCCCGTTGATGAATGCGCTCAGCTGGACGTTGGCGGCCAATGGCTACGACGTTGTGAGCTACGACCTCGAAGGTCACGGCCTGAACCCTGTGCCCATGTCGGGTGACGTGACCGACATCAGCGGCACCACCCGTCTCCTGACCGAAGAGCTTGTCCGCGTGATGGACTACGCCGGCCCTGCGCCCGCGCTTCTTGGGCACTCCATGGCGACCGACATCCTTGTGCGCGCCGCGTCCGAGCGGCCCGCCGGCCCCATCGTGGCCCTGTCCGCGTTTTCGGAGGCGGTGACAGCCGAGCATCCTGAAAACCTCCTCCTCATCGCAGGGGAATGGGAGGCGCGGCTCATCGATTTTGGCCGTGTGGCAATCCAACAAATCGATCCTCAGGCCACCGAGGGGGAGATCGTCGGCACCCGCATGGCGCTGATTGCGCCGAAGGTCGAACACGTGGGCATCCTCTATTCGCCCTACACCCTGCGCGAGGCCGTGCTGTGGCTCGACCGCGCCTATGGCGTGCCGGAGAGGGAGCCCGCGCTCGCCACCATCGGGTATTGGGTTCTACTGCTCCTTGCCGCGCTCATGGTGCTCTGGTGGCCGATTTCGCGCCTCATGCCCGAGGCCCCGCAGTCAGGCGAGGTGCCCCGCAAGGCGTTCTGGTGGTGCACGGGCATCGCCCTCATCACGCCCATGGCCGTGTTCTGGGTGGAGCTTCAGCTTTTGCCCGTCCTTGTGGCTGACTACCTCGCCATGCATCTGGGGTTTGCGGGGCTCCTTCAGCTCTATGTCATAGCTTATTTCCGCGTGCCTTTCGGGCGCATTGCCTGGGCGGGCGTTGCGGCGCTGACCCTCTGGGGGATCGCGGTCTTTGGGCTCGCCATCAACGCCTATGCCGCGAATTTCCTGCCAAACGCTGAACGCGCGCTGATACTCGCCGCACTGGCGCTGGGCGCGGTGCCCTTCATGGCTGCAGACGCGCTCGTGACCGAGGGTGGCCGCGCACCTCTGTGGCGGCGCATCACCTATCGGGCGGCGTTCTTCGCCTCGCTCGCCTTCGCTATCGTGCTCGATTTCGAAGGGCTCTTCTTCCTCGCCCTCATCGCGCCAGTGATCTTGCTCTTCTTTCTCATCTTCGGGCTCATGGGGCGCTGGACGGCCACGCGTACAGGGGCCCTCGCGCCCGGTATCGCACTTGGTGTAATCCTTGCGTGGTCCCTCGGCGTCACCTTCCCACTATTTCAGGCCACGATATGATCCTCGGCATCGGTACCGACCTCGCCAACATCGAACGCATCGAGAAGACGCTGGAGCGGTTTGGTGACCGTTTCAGAAACCGCGTCTTCACGGATACCGAGCAGCGCAAGGCCGAGCGCCGCGCCGATACACCCGGCACCTACGCCAAGCGCTGGGCCGCAAAGGAGGCCTGTTCAAAGGCGCTGGGCACAGGCCTGCGCATGGGCATCTCCTGGAAGGACATGGCGGTCACGAATCTGTCGTCCGGTCAGCCGGTGATGCATGTCACCGGATGGGCGGCCGAGCGCCTGAAGGACATGACGCCCGCGGGCCATGAGGCCATCATCCACGTCACGCTCACCGATGATCACCCCTGGGCCCAGGCATTTGTCGTCATCGAGGCAAGGCCGCTTGGTCAGCAGGGCGGCGCGCTTGACTTGGGGCAGCGCACAAAGCAGTAGGGCGGGCAGAACGCAGATAGGAGCAGACATGGCCGAGGCAGCCGAAGACAAGGGCAACCCGATCATCGAGACCATCAAGACGATCGTCTACGCGCTCCTGATCGCGGGTATCTTCCGCACGCTCTTTTTCCAACCATTTTGGATCCCCTCGGGCTCCATGAAAGACACGCTGCTGATTGGCGATTTCCTGTTCGTCAACAAGATGGCCTATGGCTACAGCTACGCGTCCTGCCCCACGATCCTGATCCCTCAGATCGGCATCGACGTGGATGCAGAGGATTTCTGCGGGGTCTTCAAAGGGTCTGAGAACCGTCTCTTTGGCGGTGAGCCGGAGCGCGGCGATGTCGTCGTCTTCCGCCACCCGGTGACGGGCCGCGACTTCATCAAACGCCTCGTGGGTCTGCCGGGCGACACCGTGCAGATGCGCGACGGTACGCTGATCCTCAATGGGCAGCCGGTGGACAGCATCGAGGCTGAGGCCTTCGTCGAAGTCTATGACGAGCAGGGCCCGCAGCGGCAGTTCCCGCGTTGCGCGAACGGCACCCGCGGCATCGGCGCGGAGTGCGTTAAGGAAGCCGCGCAAGAGACGCTGCCCAACGGCAAGAGCTACCGCGTGCTCAACATCGGCCAGCAGGCCGCTGACAACACGCCCGTCTTCACCGTCAAGCCCGGCCATTTCTTCTTCCTGGGTGACAACCGCGACAATTCCACCGACTCCCGCTTCCCGCAGGCTGTGGGCGGTGTGGGTCAGGTCCCGCTAGAAGACATCGTGGGCCGCGCGGACCGCATCATGTTCTCCTCCGCGGGTCGGTCGATCCTGTGGTTCTGGACGTGGCGCTCAGATCGCTACTTCAAGAAGATCGAGTGATCCGCCGCCACCGCACGGTGGTCTTTGAGCGGCATGCGGCTAAGATCGGGCGCATGACACTGAGCGAGTTACAAAGCCTATGAAGCTCTCAGCCGAGATCCGCGCTTTTCAGGGCAGCATCGGGCACGAGTTTGCCCGGCCGGAGCTTTTGATCACTGCGCTGACCCATGCGTCGCTGTCGTCTTCCACGCGCTCTGACAATGAGCGGCTCGAGTTCCTTGGCGACCGGGTGCTTGGCCTCGTGATGGCCGAAGCTTTGTTGGATGCAGATAAAGTAGCGTCAGAGGGCCAGCTTGCTCCTCGCTTTAACTCACTCGTCC
>JBCBFV010000172.1:0-5531 GCA_038527425.1 Pseudomonadota bacterium | reverse complement strand
GGCGCGGGCGCGGTTTGCGGACCGGGCGCACCTCTTCCTCGTCGTCCTCTTGGGCGACGGATTCGATGCTGTCGTCTTTCTCAGACGCCTTGGCGCCCTTTGCTGGCTTGGCGTCGTCGCCGTCTTCGTCAGCCGCAGCGTCGTCCTCGGGTGCATCGGCTTCGGCTGCATCTGCTTCTGGCGCTTCGTCGGCAGCTTCAGCTTCGGGCGCCGTTTCAGCGGCCTCAGCTTCGGCGGCATCTTTTGCCTCAACGGCCTCAGATGCGTCATCGCCGTCCTCTTCGCCTGCAGCGGGCGTGTCGACGGGCGTCTCACCCACGAGCTCCATCGGCGAGGAGCCTTCTTCGGTCTCGACGTCGATTGTCTCCATGCCCTCGATGACCTCGGAGGTCACGGCGTCGTCGGTCTTGGCCGCTTTGGCCTTCGAACGGGAACGGGAGCGGCTGCGCTTTTTGGGTTCTTCTTCCTCTTCTTTCTTGCGCTGCGCTTCAGCGTAGGCGCGCTCCTCCGCGAGGAGGGCTTCACGGTCCGCCACGGGGATCTGGTAGTAGTCCGGGTGGATTTCCGAGAAAGCGAGGAAGCCGTGGCGGTTTCCGCCGTAGTCAACGAAAGCCGCTTGGAGCGAAGGCTCCACGCGCGTGACTTTCGCGAGATAAATGTTGCCGGCTAGTTGCCGCTTGTTTTGGCTTTCAAAGTCGAATTCCTCGACCTTGTTTCCGTCGACCACCACAACGCGGGTTTCCTCCGCGTGGGTGGCATCGATAAGCATCTTCTTTGCCATGGTGCCTTATTGCATTCGCGCGCGCCGGGGGGACCCGTGCCATCCGTTTCCGGGGTTAAGGCCTCAAGGTGTTCCTGGGGGCCGCGGGAATGTCTGGTGTGAGCGTGCTGCGCCGACAGAACCCGTTCAGGGCTCGAGGCCCTGAGGTACTCTGATACAGTTTCCCGCCCTTGGGCGGTATGTTGTTCGGCGCGAAGCATCGCGTTTACGTCTCCGGCGCCCCGGCCTTTTCGGCTGCGGCGCCCGTTCATGTCCTAGGCAGCCCGTGTGGGGGCGCTTTCGGTATTTCAGAAGCCTCGGAAGGCTTAACTCTCAGTCCTTTGGTCCCGGTGGCAGTTGGCTGCCTGACACGGACGACCAAGGAGAAACTTGCGGAAGCCGCAAAATCGGCGGCCTCTTATAAGCATAGTGGTTGGGTGCGGTCCTTTACAATGGCGAAAATGCGAAGAGACCTGTGCAGCACGCTTGCGTCAGGGCCGCGTGATGATTCATAGTCGCCCATAAGAAACAGGTAAAAATATCTGAGGCAGTGATGAGCAACAAAGGCTTTGCAGCCCGCGCCGCGTGCGTGTGGCGGCGCTTGGCACACCCCACCCCCGTGGCGCTTTACGTTGGCTTGTCGTCCAAAGGAGGCAGCCATGAGCTTTGAAAAGGGCAAAACCCGCAACCGTCGTCATACGCAGGGCCTGACCCATTTCGAGGTGAAGCCCGCCGACGGCCAGCATCGCAAGTGGTTCCGTGGCGAACATCGCAAGTTTGCACCTGACCTCGCTCGCCTGACCCCGGCCGACGCCGTTCGGCGCTGGGTGCTTGACGGCTGGGTGCCTGAAGAGCCGATGATCGATCGCAATACGCGCGTCACGGCCTTTGGCTCCTGCTTCGCCGATCATATCTCGAGCTGGCTTGGCGGCCGGAACTACCGCGTGAGCCGCGAAGATGAGGCCGCCCAAGACACATATGTCGTGCGCATTGGCGAAGGCATGGTGAATACCTTTGTCATCCGCCAGCAGTTCGAATGGGCCTGGGAGGACAAGGTCTACGACGAACCTCTCTGGCACGGCTACAAGGCCGAAGACTTCGGATACGACCCCGAAGTCCAGCGCGCCACCAAAGAGCTATTCGACACCACGGATGTCTTTATCCTGACGCTCGGCCTCAGCGAGGTTTGGTATGATGAGGTCACCGGCGGCGTCTTCTGGCGCACGATCCCGCGTGATGTGTACGACCCAGAGCGCCACAAGTTCCGTGTCTCCACCGTCGAGGAAAACCGCGACAATATCGAGGCGATCTACGCCCTGATCCGCAAGCACCGCCCCGAAGCTAAGGTGATCTTCACCCTGTCGCCGGTGCCGCTGGCCGCCTCATTCCGCGATGTCTCCTGCATCTCGGCCAACTCTGTCTCGAAGGCTGTGCTGCGCGTGGCCGTGGACGAGTTCATGCGCGCCAACCGCGATGAGGGGCACGCTTGGTACTGGCCGTCCTACGAGATCATCATGGACGTCTTTGATGCGCCCTTCGACAATGACCGCAGGCACCTGAACCGCACCGTGCTCGATTTCGTCATGATGCAATTCGAGGAGGTCTGGTGCGTGAACGAAGGCGACCGCGCCAATCTGGCCGAGCAATGGGTAAAAGCGCAGGCGGCGACGCAGAAGCTTCCGCCAAAGCTCATGCCCGCCGTCCAAAACCGCAACACCCGCGCCCTTGAGCGTACGGCACGCATTCTCGAAGACGATGCAGACGTGAAGCTGGGTGCGGCGCGCAAGAAGCTCCTCGAGGCCATCCTTGAGGAGTGGCAGCGCGAGGACGAAACCACGAAAACCGCGGCGGAATAGGCTTAGGCCGCGATCAGTCCCAGCGACATGACTGCTTCTCTGAGCGTTTTCGCATGGCCCTGCCCCAACTCGGGGAAGGGTTTGCCGGGCGGACGGAGGTCAGGCACCTGAACGGCCTGACATCCGGCTGCCATTGCCGCTGTGATGCCCGCGTCACTATCTTCAAAGGCCGCGCAGTTCGACGGCGACAGACCGAGCAGCCCTGCCCCGGTCACATACGGCTCCGGATCAGGTTTTGAATGGGTCACCTCATCACCGGGGACGATGGCTTCAAAGAAGCCCAAGAGGCCTGTGGCGCCGAGGTTGTGCTCCGCATGGACCCGGTGGGACGAGGTCACCACCACCATCGGCACCCCCGCGGCGTGAAGCGTTGAGACTGTCTCGTAAACGCCAGCCTTAAGCGGCACGCCATCCGCGATGCGCACCTCAAAGGCGCTGATCCAAGCTGCTTGCGTCTCGGCCGGGTCATGGCCCGGTAGAAAATCCCTAAGCCGCGCCTCGGTGGAGGCGTGGTTGCCGCCGACAAAATGCAGGAATGCGGCGCGTGCCTCCGCTTCAGCCACGCCGCGCAGGGTCATGACATCAACGAAGGCATCCTGCCCTAAGCGTTCCGTGTCGAGAAGCAGGCCGTCCATATCGAACAGCGCGCCATGGATGTCAGCCAAGGTAGTCCGATCGCTGGAGGCCGTATTTGGCCATTTTTTCGTTCAGCGTCCGGCGTGGAAGGCAGAGCTCCTCCATCACCGAGGCAATGGAGCCCTTGTGGCGGCGCATCGTGTTGTCGATGAGCATGCGCTCAAAGGCTTCGACGTATTCCTTGAGCGGCTTGCCCTCGGTGGTCATCACAGGGCGCTCTTCTTCGGTGTCTGCCATCAGAAGTGAGGCGATCGTGCCAGAGCCACGGCGGTTCTGAAGCACGGCGCGTTCTGCCACGTTGATGAGCTGGCGCACGTTACCCGGCCACGGCGCCTGGAGGAGCTGAGCTGCCTCCTGCGCGGTCACGTCGGGGGCGTCGCAGCCATATTCCTCTGCGAAATCGTCCGACAGGCGCGTGAAGAGCATCAGGATGTCTTCGCCCCGTTGGCGGAGCGGTGGCACGGTGATGCGCAGCGCCGCCAGTCGGTAAAAGAGGTCCGGGCGCAGCGCGTCTTCGCAGCTTTTGCCCTGTTCCTGCAGGTTACAGATCGCCACGATCCGCGTCTCCGCCGGTGTGCCCTGTGCATCGAGCGTGCTGAGCAAACGCGACTGCAGCGCGGGGCTCAGCGCCTCGATATCCTCAAGGACGAGCGTGCCCCCACGGGCCGCTTCGATCAGCGGACGGTCCTCGCCCTCGCCCACAGGGCCGAAGAGGCGCGAGGCCAGCGCCTCCTCTTCCTGAGCGGCACAAGAGGCCAGAACAAACGGTTTAGACGACCGGGAGCCCACCGCGTGCAGCGCGTGCGCCACAAGGGTTTTGCCGGTGCCTGTCTCGCCATCGATCAGAACGTGGCCATCGGCCTGACCCAGATCGAGGATGTCTTCTTTCAATCGCTCCATCACGGGGCTCGTGCCGATGAGCTTTTTCATCAGCGCGCCACCGTCGGAGAGCTCTTTGCGCAGCGCGCGGCTGTCGAGAATGGTCCGCCTGCGCTGGGTCGCGCGTTTGGCGAGCTCCGTCATCCGGTCCGGGTTGAAGGGCTTCTCGAGGAAATCGTAGGCCCCTACGCGCATGGCCTCGACGGCCATCGGCACATCGCCGTGTCCGGTGATCATGATCACGGGTAGCGCGCTATCAACGCCCATGAGGCGCTTAAGGAACTGCATCCCGTCCATGCCGGGCATGCGAATGTCGCTGACCACCACGCCCGGGTAGTCGGGACCGAGCTTCTTCAACGCCTCTTCAGCGTTGGCATAGGTCTCGGTGTCAAATCCGCTCAGTGCCAGCCATTGGCTGATTGACTGGCGCATATCTTTTTCGTCGTCGACGATCGCTATTTTCATGGCTTGAGCCATCCTATTCCGCCGCCTCCGTGCTCTGCCCCGCAGACCCTTCCCCGGCGATTAAGGGAAGCGTCAACATGAAGACCGCTCCGCCGGATTCTGCGTTCCGTGCTGTGAGCCGTCCGCCCAAGTCGTTAACGATCGAAGATGAGATCGCAAGCCCGAGCCCCACCCCGTCGCCTGCGGCTTTGGTGGTGTAGAAGGGCTCAAATAGGTTCTCGAGATCCTCAATACCCGCGCCGTTGTCGCGGATGGTTAAGAGGATCTCCTCTCCCACGGCGAGCAGGATCCCGATTTCAGGGCGCTCGACGTCGCCCGTGGCATCGATGGCATTGCGCAGAAGATTGATGATCACCTGCTCGAGCCTGATGCGGTCCCCTTTGGAATAGACGGCCTCGGTCGGCACAGTCTTGGTGATCCGAACATCGCGACGGCGGAGCTGCGGCTCCATCATCTCGAGCGCCGCAGACACGGAGGCCTTTATTTCTATGGGCTCAAACGCATCATCACCCTTGCGGGCGTAAGATTTTAGCTGGCGCGTGATGGCGCCCATGCGGGTGATCAGATCGTCGATCCGCTGGAAGGAACTCAACGCCTCATCAGGCCGTTTGCGCTGCAGCAGAAGTTTAGCACCCGCGAGATAGGTCTTCATCGCTGCGAGGGGCTGGTTGAGCTCGTGGCTCACCGCCGCCGACATCTCGCCCATGGCGGCGAGTTTCGAGCTCTGCGCCAGCGTTTGTTCGGCCACTTCGAGGGACTTTTCAGCCTTTTGGCGCTCGGCGATTTCCCGCTGCAGCCTCTGGTTCAACTGGCGAAGCTCTGCCGACTCGCGCTGGAAGATGCGCAGCCGGAGCAGCGTGCGCCGGTTCAGTGCGTAGAAGCCGCCGGCCAAAAGGATGGCGAATCCCATGATCTCGAGCGCGAGAACCGTGTTC
>JBCBFV010000171.1:0-5602 GCA_038527425.1 Pseudomonadota bacterium | reverse complement strand
CTGGGCTTCCTGACCCAGCAGAAGAAGTACACCTACTTCCGCCCGAAGTTCATCTACTACGCTACCTACCTCAGCGAGAAGATCGGCTACGCGCGCTACATCACGATCTATCGCCACCTGCAGGCGCATCCGGAGAAGCGCTTCCACCCGATCTTCAAGTGGTTCGAGGAGTGGTGCAACGACGAGTTCCGCCACGGCGAAGCCTTCGCACTTCTGATGAAGACCGACCCCAAGCTGACCAGCGGCGTCAACGAATGGTGGATCAAGTTCTTCCTGACGGCGGTCTATTCCACCATGTGGGTGCGCGATCACCAGCGCCCGGCCTTCCACGCAGCGCTCGGCGTTGACGAGGAATGGTACGGCCAGGAGGTCTTCACCAAGACGTCCGAGCTGACGAAGCAGATCTTCCCGTTCACGCTCGACATCGAGCACCCCCGTTGGAAGCCTGCGCTGCGCCGGATGGAGAAAGCCTCCCGTCAGGTCGCACGTGGCAAGAAGGCCGGGGGCGTGGGCGGTTTCGTCGATCGCGCCATCGGTGGCGCCAAGGCCGCGATGGCTTTCGTGTCGCTCTTCACGATCCCGGTCGTGCGCCACGACGTGCCTGTGACCACCCGTCTGGAGCCCGCCTACTGATGAGCCGCGCCATCCAGCATATCGCGACACGTACCCGCCGGGCCTTCGCGGACCGTTTTGGCGGGCGTGTTCGTGCTGGATCCGGGAAAGGAGCCGCCGCATGACGACGATGGTTCCTCTCCTTGTGGCGCTGATGGCGTGGTGGATCGGAACGGGGGTCATCCTCCTTGCGGTGCGCCGTTCTGACATGGCCGGTGGAGGATCCCTTGGTCTGGTGCTCGCGGGCCTGCCGTTCCTTGTCTTTGGCTTGGTCGGTGTGCTGACGGCGGCAGCTGATGCGACCGTCTGGGGCATCTACGGTGGCTTCTTCGCCGCGCTCTGCATTTGGGGCTGGATCGAGCTTTCGTTCATGTCGGGCATCATCACGGGCCCGAACCGTGACCCTCTGCCGGAAGGCACCACTGGTTGGTCCCGCGTCTGGGCGGCTTGGTGGGCTGTGGCCTGGCACGAGCTTCTGCTGCTTGCTGCCTTGGTCTACGTCTTCGCGGCCTCGAAGGGGTCGCTGAATGTCATTGCACCTTGGACCTTCGGTGTCCTCTATGCCGCCCGCGTTCTTGCCAAGCTGAACCTCTTCCTTGGCGTTCCGGGAATCAATCTTGAGGCCGTCCCTGGCACCCTGTCGCATATCCCGAGCTATTTCAGACAGGGCACGCCGTCGGCTCTCTTTCCTTTCACGATCATCGTTTTGTCGCTCGCAACCGCGTTGTGGGCCTCCCGGCTGGCTGCTGCCGCCAGGCCGGAAGAAATGGTGACGTTCGGGCTGCTTGCAGCGCTCACAGGGCTCGCCCTGATCGAGCACTGGATGATGCTCCTTCCCACGGCAGACACGAAACTCTGGCGTTGGCTGATGCCTGCTCGGCCAGCACCCAAGCAAACCCCGCAAGAACAGGGATAGACGATGAACTTTGACCAGATCTTCAACCAACAGCTTGAAAAGCTAAAGGCAGAGGGCAACTACCGCTACTTCGCGGAGCTGGAGCGCTGCTGCGATAAGTTTCCGAAGGCCGCCAACCATGGTGCGGATGGCGTGCGGGACGTCACGGTGTGGTGCTCGAACGACTATCTTGGCATGGGTCAGAACCCAAAAGTCATCGCGGCCATGCAGGAAGCTGTCGCGCGGTGCGGGACCGGCGCGGGCGGGACGCGCAATATCTCTGGCACGAACCACGATCACCTGCTCCTCGAGCGCGAAGTGGCAGATCTGCACGGCAAGGAAGCGGGCCTGCTGTTCACGTCTGGCTACATCTCCAACTGGGCGACGCTGAGCACGCTCGGCAGCCGCATCAAGGACATCGTGATCTTCTCGGACAGCGAGAACCACGCCTCCATGATCGAAGGCATCCGCCACTCCAAAGCCGATAAGGTCATCTGGAAGCACAACGATGCCGAAGACCTCGACCGCAAACTCGCAGCCGTGGGCGACCGCCCAAAGCTCGTCGCCTTCGAGAGCGTCTACTCGATGGACGGGGACATCTGCCCGATGGAAGAGATCCTCGATGTTTGCGAAAAGCACGGCGCACTGACCTACCTCGATGAGGTGCACGCAGTGGGCATGTACGGCGCTCGCGGCGGCGGCGTGAGCGAGGAACGCGGCCTCGCGGATCGCATCGACATCATTGAAGGCACGCTGGGCAAGGCATTCGGCTGCGTTGGCGGCTACATCACCGGCTCGGCCGCGATGTGCGACTTCATTCGTTCCTTTGCCTCGGGCTTCATCTTCACCACGGCACTACCCCCTGCGGTCGCCGCAGCGGCGCGCACGTCGATTGCGCATCTGAAGGAAAGCCAGATCGAACGCGCAGGCCAGCGCCGTCAAGTGGCGCGTCTGCGGGCAGCGCTTGATCAAAAGGGCATCCCCTACATGGTCAACGAGAGCCACATCGTGCCTGTCATGATCGGCGATCCGGTCAAAACGCGCATGATTTCGGACTATCTGATGGAGCGCTATGCGATCTACGTGCAGCCCATCAATTACCCGACGGTGCCAAAAGGGACGGAGCGTCTGCGCTTCACGCCGTCCCCGCTACATTCGGACGCCGAAATCGACCGTTTGGCCGGAGCCCTTAGCGAACTTTGGGAGCAATGCGCCCTCGCTCGTGCGGTCGCTTGACGCATCACACGCAAATTTCAGCGAGCTAGCCCTTTACCCAACGGTTAATGCAGCTAGCTCCTTCAATCGGAATACATAGGAGTACAACATGAAGCTCACACGTCGTGAACATCTCGCCCTGATGGGCGGTGCATTGACCGCAGCAGCAATTCCGGCGGGTCTGTCCGCGGATGGCCACACGGTTCATGAGGTTCAGATGCTGAACCAAGACCCTGAAAACAAGCGCGAGCGTCAGGTGTTCGTGCCTTCCGTCGTGCGCGCGATGCCGGGTGACACCATCCGTTTCATCGCCACCGACCGTGGCCACAACGCTCAGTCCAGCGCCGATTGGTCCCCCGCGGGTGGCACCGAGTGGAAGGGTGGCATCAACGAGGATGTCGAAGTCACCATCGACGTCGAAGGCGCCTACATGTACGAATGCCAACCGCACGCAACTGCTGGCATGATCGGCCTCATCCTGGTGGGTGACGTGTCCGGTAATTACGAAGACCTCAAAGGTCAGCGTTTCCGCGGCAAAGCAAAGCAGCGCGCAGCAGCGTTCTTTGAGATGGCTGACGAGATGCTCGCATCCGAGAGCTCGTAAGGCCCTCAAAAGTCTTAGAGAGAACGGGAGCTTTCTCGCTCCCGTTTTTTTTGGTCACCAAAAGCGCCAGCGCTCCCACGTGGTGACTTGATCGAGCACCAGCGGCTCGTTCTCGGCCAACGCAACGGTCCGTGCGTCGATCTTGCGGCCTTCCAGGAACTCAACCACTTCGATTTCGAGCGCCGCAGGAAATTCCAGCGACACTTCCTCGTGGCCTTCGACATCCCAGGCGATGAAGCCGGCATAGGTGCTCAGCACGCCCAGATCGAAACGGGCATCCGGATCGGTCACGTTGCAGACGGCCATGGCAATCCAGCCGTCGATGGGATCGTTGAAATTCACCGGCAGCTCGTCCGGATGGACCATCATGGACATGGCTTCAACGAGCGGCTCTTCCGCACCGATCTGGGTTTTTACAGCGGCCCAAAGCGCGTCACCGTGGTCGGCCGTGCCATCGCGGAAGGGACCAATGTCCACCCGTCCGTCGTCTGCCAAGAAGCCTTCGGGGTAGGGGGCCAGCAGTTCTTCCGTCTTTTCGGTGTCGAATTTGATAAAAAGCTCCACGCCCCGATCTGTGCGATCCACGATCAGCGACAGGTCCGCCGCGGCGGCAGGCAACGCGCAGAACGCGAGCAGAGCTGATAGGGTGCGTTTGGCCATGGGTTAGATGTAATCACCCTACGGCATCCGGCAACCCAATGACGCAAGCGGCCTCCGGACTGCCGCGATAGCAATTGCCTCGCCAGTGCCAAGCGCCTAAACCCGCCCGGACGAGGAGAAAGTGCCCGATCGGAGGGCCCGTATCCGCCGACCCATTCCGGGGGCAGAGAGGGCCGCGTCACGACGCCCCGCAAGGGGCCCGAAAGGGCTGAGGAAAGGCGTCGCCATGCGACCTTACGAGAAAGATCCAGCAGCAATTTACGCGCAGAGCTTTGCAACTGTGCGCAAAGAGGCGCGTCTGGAGCGGTTCCCGGAAGGCATGGACGTGATGGTGACGCGCCTGATCCATGCTTGCGGCATGGTCGAGATCGCGGATCGCCTTGCTTTCTCGCCTGATGCCTATGCGGCCGGTCGCGCTGCGATTGCTTCCGGTGCGCCGATCCTGTGCGACTGCGAGATGGTGGGAGCAGGGATTATCAGACGCGCTTTGCCTGCGGAGAACGAAGTTGTTGTGACCCTCAATGACGCCCGTGTCCCGGACATGGCCAAAGAGATGGGCACCACGCGCAGCGCAGCAGCCGTAGAGCTTTGGCGACCCCGGCTTGAGGGTGCAGTCGTGGCGATTGGTAACGCCCCCACAGCTCTTTTCCATTTGCTCGAAGCGCTGGAGGCAGGGGCGCCGAAGCCCGCCGTTATCTTGGGTTTCCCTGTAGGGTTTGTCGGCGCCGCCGAGAGCAAGGCCGAGCTTGCCGACAATCCGCGCGGCACTGAATTCGTGGCGCTTCGCGGGCGGCGAGGCGGGTCTGCGATGGCCTCTGCGGCGGTGAACGCACTCGCGGCGGGCCTTGGCGGAGGCACGCTATGAGTGCTTGGCTCCATATCGTTGGCATCGGCGAAGATGGAATGGACGGGCTCGCGCCAGCCACACGTGCCATTGTCGAGGCGGCTGAGATCATTGTTGGCGGAGATCGTCACCATCGGTTGAGCGACAGCGTGACCGCTGAGCGCGTGGCCTGGCCGTCGCCTTTTGACGCCCTAATCTCGCTACTTCAGTCACTAAAGGGCCGTCGCGTGGTCGTTTTGGCAACTGGCGATCCGCTCTGGTTCTCGGTGGGTGCGCGCATCGGGCGCGATATCCCGCCCGAGCAGATCACGTACCACCCCCAGCTCTCCGCCTTCCAGTTGGCCGCGGCGCGCATGGGCTGGTCGATGGCAGATGTGGAGCAGCTCACGGTGCATGGGCGCCCGGTTGAGCAGATGATTGCTTTCATCCAGCCGGGGCAGCGGCTTTTGATTTTGACGACGGGAGCCGAGACGCCGGCCAAGATTGCGCGTTTCCTGACAGAACGGGGCTTTGGATCCTCGCCTATAGCCGTTCTGGCGGCCATGGGGGGCGAGAACGAGGCGCGATTTGATGGCGTGGCTGAAAGTTGGGACCATGAGGTGCCAGAGTTTAACACGTTGGCGGTGGAGTGCATCGCAGCGCCTGATGCGGCGCTCTTGCCTCGGGTGCCGGGGCTGGCGGATGAGCTTTGCACCTCCTGCTTCGTCATCGTCCCGTCAGAGGTGAAAAGCTCATCCGCCAGCCCCGGCACCCGAGGCAAGAGCGCCGCATC